>JBILIY010000098.1:0-5256 GCA_044368815.1 Crocinitomicaceae bacterium | reverse complement strand
CATGTGCCAAAACTGGATTTGTATAAAGAAGTTTGCGTGATTCGGAGAAGGTTTTTGAACCTCTTCCCTCAACCATGTAACAAAAGATAGTCCATGGAGCTCCAGCAAATCCGATAAGTGGAACACGACCATTCAATTCCCTTTTGGTAATTTTCAAGGCTTCGAGAACGTAACCTAAACGCTCCTCAACATCAATATTATTGTCAAGAGATTTCAGTTGTTCTTCCGAACGAATTGTATTTTCAAACCAAGGCCCTTTTTGCTCGATCATTTCGTAAGGCAAGCCCATTGCTTCTGGCACCACTAAAATATCGGAAAAAATAATTGCCGCATCAACATCTAAAAGATCTACCGGCTGAATGGTTACCTCAGCTGCAAATTCTGGTGTTTCAACTAATTCTTTGAAACCAGATAATTTTGATCTAACAGCACGGTATTCAGGAAGAATTCTACCTGCTTGTCTCATTAACCAAACGGGATAGCGTTCAATAAACTCACCGCGATGCGCCCTTAAAAAAAGGTCATTTTTTAATTCCATGGTTTGCAAAGGTAAAAATTCGCTGAAATTCTTACCAATCAATTTCAGGCTTTTCCATCATTCTTAGAAATTCATTGGATTTACTAAAGTGTTTACAGCCGAAGAAACCACGGTAAGCGGAGAGCGGTGAAGGATGAACCGACTTCAAAATCAAATGTTTGGACTTGTCTATCATCTCCTCTTTCGCAATGGCCTTGGATCCCCAAAGCATAATTACGATTCCTTCTTTTTGAACGTTGATTTTCCGAATGACAGCATCTGTGAATTTTTCCCAACCCAACCCTTTATGACTATCTGGCTTGCCATCTTCTACCGTTAAAACGCTATTCAAAAGTAAAACTCCTTGTTTGGCCCAACGTTCTAAATTTCCATCAGAAGGAATCGGTTTTCCAAGATCATCTTGAATTTCCTTGAAAATATTATTCAAACTTTTCGGAAACGGACGAACATCGAGTTCTACTGAAAAACATAATCCATGCGCGTGTCCTTTCGTTGGATATGGATCTTGACCAAGAATTACAACTTTAACAGCATCAAGCGGACATAAGTCAAACGCCCGAAAAATGTCAGTTGCTTTCGGAAAAATTAACCCTTTTTTGTCGTTGTAAAGCCTTTTAACTTCATTGGTTAACTCAATAAAATAGGGATTTTGTAATTCATCATTCAGAATTTCTTTCCAAGAAGAATGTAAATCCAAATTCATGAATTTCAGATCCGATTTAATTCCTCTTTAATGAAATCTGCAAGCGACTTTAAATAGCTTTCAGAAAAATCAAATTTCACGTTTGCCGTTTCATAGATTTCTGGAATACTTTTCGTGTAACCCAATTTCAAAGCTTCCTTATAATTATCGACGGCTTGACCAAAATTCTCTATGCTATTTTTCCAAACACCCAATGCTCCTAATTGCGCAATTCCATATTCAATGTAGTAAAAGGGGACTTCGAATAAGTGCATTTGTCGTTGCCAGGAGGTTTCCAACATATCATCATAACCCGCCCAATCGGTTAATCCAGTTCCATATTCCGAACATAATTTTTTCCAGTAAGCATATCGTTCTTCAATCGAATGATCGACATTTTCATAAACCCAATGTTGGAACGCGTCAATTTGTGCAATCCAAGGAAGAATTTTCAGAATTCCTTCAAGCTGCTCGCGTTTTGCACGATTCAAATCATCCGAATTTGAATAAAATAAATCCCAGTGATTCATTGTCAGCATTTCCATTGACATCGAAGCCAATTCAGCAACTTCAGATGGCAGATTTTTAAATCCTGTCAATTTCAAATCTCTACTTAAAAAGGAATGAACGGCATGTCCAGCTTCGTGAACCATTGTCACCAAGTCACGCTGAGCGCCAACAGCGTTCATGAAAATAAATGGAACTCCGATTTCATAAAGTGGATAATTATAACCACCGGGTGCTTTGCCGTTTTTTGACTCCAAATCCAAATGCCCCATTTTGTCCATGGTTTGAATGCAATCAGCGAAATAAGAGTCAATTTTCCCAAGAATGGAAATCGTTCCATCCAACATTTCTTTTCCAGTTTGGAATGGTTTTAAAGGTGCTTTGCCTTCGGGATCAACTTCTGCATCCCAAGGTTTGAATTTAGATTTACCAAGTTTATCTAATTTCTTTTGTTGAATTTCTCGAACCAATGGTACGATCAATGTTTTTATCGCTTGATGAAAATTAAAACAATCTTCTTTTGTGTAATCAAAACGACCTAAAGCTTGAAATTTGTAATCTCTGAAATTTTCAAAACCGGCATTAACTGCTAATTCGTGACGTTTAATGATTAATTCGGAATATAAACTATTCAACTCATCAATGTCTTTTCGGCGACGATTTGATATTTTGTCAAAAATTGTTTTTCTCAAATTTTCATCTTGCTCCTTCAGAAATTGAGCCGCTCTTTGCATTGTAATTTCTTGTCCCTCATGCTCGATCGTTTGATCGCCACTTATTGCCCCGAATTCCTGACTTTTTTCATTCAAGAATGCTTCAATTGGAATATTTTCTTCTCGAAATAAATTCAGCTGCGTCTCAACTGAACGAAAATAAATTCGGAATGCATCATCGTGAATGTACTCTTTCACTAAAGGACTTTGCATCAATTTTCGGTTCAATTGATCATCCAAAGGAGCCAACTCAGGTTGAATTTTAGTAACAAAAAGCGTGTAAGCATTTGAATGTTCCTCATTTTTCGTGTCAATGGTCATTCGAATATATCGCCAAGCCAAATCTTCTTCTAGAACAGCATCCAATTCACTTCGATCATACAACCACTTTTCAAAGTCAGTTTTATTATCAATGGAACGATTCAAAAGATCATCAAAATAAGGTTTAATGACCTCAAATGAATTTATTTCCAACTCATTTGAAAGAAATTTTCGTGGGGCTTTTTCAACTATCATAATAGATTTATTAATCGCTCAATGAGAACGAAATTAAATTTTAATACTTGATAAATAAAGGATTTACTTACCTCTCGAACTTCCTGTTTTCACAGGAGCAGCCTTCTTAACACTTGCAGGTTTTGCCGCTTTTGCCGGAGTAGAGGAAGCAACGGTAGTTTTTTTCTTAGTTTCTTCCTTCTTTGGTTTAGTCTCTGTTACAACAACTTCTGCGTCCTCTGTTTCTTCCGATTCAGTTGGCTTCAATAAATCTGCTTTCTGAAGCAAATTATACCATTGAAAAACTTTTCTGATATCTGATGGGTAAACTCGCTCTTGATCGTAGTTTGGTAGGTGATTTTTCAATTCCTTTTCCAAGGCTTTTAAATCTTCTTTGTGACTGATTCCTTCATTCCCTTCGTTTTTTTCATAAATGGATTTAAGGACTTCGGTCAATTTCACATCGTCATCATAGGTAAAAATGCTAATGTCTTCCAACGTTGATATTTTTTCTGATGCATAGGCCGGAAAACGTTTTTTGTCAATCATCGACTCAACAATCACATTGTTTTTACCTTGAGCAACTACTTTAAAAAGACCTGGTCTACCAGAAATAGCAATAATACCTTTTAGATTCATAAATGAGAATAATTTTGGTCAAAAATAGAAAAACTTTCCATTCGAAGTTCTCCCAATAAAAATAAGTTATTTACAAAAGTTTTTCTCAATTAAAAATGTATTTGATAGACATTCAAAATGTAGACGAAAAAGAAATTTCAAAATAGATTATTCAGAAATGACACCTTGGTTTAGACAAAAAAAATAATTAACTATGCAGAAATTTACTAGCATCATTAGAAATGAATAAAATAATCATCGCAGCAATTATTTTCATGACTTCAAATCTCTATTCGCAAATCATCCGTGATTTTAAAAAGAAGAATGAAAAAAATCAGGTAGAACGAACGCAAATGTTGGATTTACTTCGTATATCTGTAAAAAATGACATTGAACAGGATGTAGTCTTTGTTGTAAATCACTTCTTAGTTTCTAATCCTTATGCATGGATGCAAGGCGAGGTTCAAAGAAAAGACGGAAAAGTATTAAAAATGCCTTCTGACTATTACGACTGTTGCCATGTTGAAGCATTATTCAAAAAAGTAAATGGAAAATGGATTCTTAAGGAAAACGGGGCTTTTTCTGCGGATGTTTGGTATTCATGTCTTCTCGATAGATATCCGGATGTAAAAACGAATATTTTCCCTGATGAGATTGTTCAATTTATGAGATGCGACTAAATTTTTCAATTACATTGATTAAGAATTAGGAATATAACTAAACTTTTTTCAATGATTCGAAAGTAACAATAGAATGGCAAAAGAACAACTGACCCGAATGAAAAAACATAGACTTCAATATGAAATTGAACAATATTCAAAAGCTATTACTAAAGTCTCTAAAACCTTCAGATAAATTGCTATTAATTTTTCTTTTATTACAGATTCTTTCTTGCTCTCATTCAGATGACCTAAAATCTCAAATTAAAAATATTGAGCAAAGATCAGTTTCCCCGAATATACAAAATGACTCTGTCCCGAGAAATGTAAAGAAATTAATATCTTTTTACAATGATATCGTTGGTTTTGAGAATAACTGTTTAGTTTTTTCAAATAAAACAAAGCTAGTCTATGATGATAAAAAAACCAAAACAACGGCAGAATTGTTAGACAATCCTGATATCGAGGACATATTTTTTTGGAAATACAATGCTTCTTTAGAAATACCTGCTGTAAATGAAGATGCTGGGCGCATTCGAAATGAGGATTTTTTAAAACTACTATATGGAAGTTCAAAGGTGGAGGTTCGTAAAAACTTGAAATCATTAAATTGGTGTCCAAAACTCGTGAATCAAACCATTTTATTTAACAAAAAACATGGCGCATTTGAAGCTTTGAAGCGAGTTTCAGATGAATTGGACTTGCACCCGGAGTGGAAAAAATACATAACAAATATAGGCGGAACATTTAATTGGAGAAACATAAGTGGAACGAACCGATTAAGCGCTCATTCATTTGGAATTACAATTGATATTAATACAGGTTTCTCGAACTATTGGCAGTGGGATTGTGGTTGTAAAAATGAAGATGTTAAATTAAGGTACAAGAACAAAATACCTCAAGAATTAGTAAGCGTTTTTGAGAAAAATGGATTTATATGGGGAGGCCGATGGTATCATTACGACACCATGCACTTCGAATATCGCCCTGAAATGTTTGATTAGATCGAATTTGTTCGATAAAGAAAATCTAGAACAACCTTAT
>JBILIY010000190.1:0-3949 GCA_044368815.1 Crocinitomicaceae bacterium | reverse complement strand
GAACCCTGTCAATGGAGGAATAATGTACCGAGCTTTATTGTATTCAAAGAATTTCGGTGGTAAAATAATTGCTTTTAGTCGTGACAACTCGATTGCTGGAAAAGGAATGGTGAATGAAGGAGTTGCATCAACACGAACAGGATTAAAAGCCGATCCTGCAATTGCTGAATTAATTCAACTAGAACGAAATTTGAGATTATTGGAATATACAGGCGGTTCAATTCACTTAACAGGAATTTCTTCAAAAGAAGGTGTTGAATTAATTCGTCAGGCAAAGAAGAAAGGATTGAATCTTTCTGCCGATGTTAACTTAATGAATCTTCTCTTCACTGAGGATGAAATGTTGAACTTTGATTCCAATTACAAAGTAATGCCAGTTTTGAGAACCGAGTCAGATCGAGCGGCATTGTGGGAAGGATTGAAAGATGGAACCATTGATGCGGTTGTTTCTGATCACAGACCAGTTGACCAAGAAGAAAAGGAATTGGAGTTCGATTATGCAAGCTTTGGTTCGTATCAGCTCCAAACGGTTTTCTCCGTATTAAATTCTAGTAATTCTATAGAAATCAACACACTATTAGATTGCCTGTCTCACAAAGCAAGGAATGTTCTAGGTATACCAAATAATCCAATTGAAATTGGTGAAAGAGCTGATTTAACTGTTTTTGATCCAATAATTTCTTGGGAATTTAATTCAGAAGTGATGATTTCGGAACACGCTTACAGTCCTTTTTTGAATAAAGAGATGAAAGGAAAAGTTTTAGCAGTTATTAACGGAGATAAAGCTTCAATAAATCAGTAAGTCGTGTCAAAAAGTTCATTTTTAAAACAGTTTTTTAAGCAAAACAAAATGGTGGGTTCAATGACACCAAGCTCCCGATTTTTAGCTACGAAAATGTTGAACCACATTCCGATTAAAGATGCTAAAGTGGTTGTCGAATTAGGTCCTGGAACGGGTGTTTTTACGGAAAAAATTCTTGAAAAGATTGGCGCAACTACGCAATTAATAGTTGTTGAATTAAATGATGATTTTTTTAATACGCTAGAAAATAAGTTCCATCATCCCAATTTGCATTTAAAACATGGCTCCGCAGACCAAATAGGATTTTATTTAAAGGAACTAGGATTTGAAAAAGCAGATTTGATTATTTCGTCTCTCCCTTTGGCAAATTTTCCATCTGATTTAAGAAAGAATGTGATTGAAACAGCGAAAGATTGCTTAGACGATAGTGGTAAATTTGTTCAATTTCAGTATTCCCTCCAATCATTGAAAACATTAAAAAGGAATTTTCACTCTGTTAAAGTGAATTTTACGGCGTTTAATTTTCCTCCAGCTTTTGTCTATACCTGTTCAAAATAATTAATCAAAAAAAAGTCGCTCCAATTTGAAGCGACTCTGTATCTATTTATTTTTTGATTAAACCGAGGCGATTTTATCTGACATATATTCACCGTTTTTCAGTTTTCCAACAATTTTTGAGAAACATTCAATCGTATATCGAGCATCTTCTAATGTATGAACTGCCGTCGGAATTAAACGTAAAATGATCATTCCTTTAGGAACTACAGGATAAACAACCATTGAGCAGAATATATTGTAATTTTCTCGTAAGTCATAGATTAGATTTGTTGATTCTGGAATTGAACCGTTCATGTATACTGGAGTTACACAGGAGTTGGTTGGGCCGATTTCGAAACCTGCATTTTTCAAACCAGTTTGCAAGGCATTTGTAATTTCCCAAAGTTTCTCTTTCAATTCAGGATGATTTCGCATCAATTCCAATCTTTTCAAAGCACCCTTTACCAATGTTAATGGAAGTGCTTTAGCGAAAATTTGAGAACGCATATTATAACGAAGGTATTCCACAACTTGCTCATCGCTGGAGATAAATCCTCCAATTAGAGCGAATGATTTTGCAAACGTCCCGAAATAAATATCGATTCCATCTTGACAACCTTGCTCTTGACCAGTTCCACCTCCTTTTGAACCTAATGTTCCAATTCCATGAGCATCGTCTACAAAGAGTCTGAAATTATATTTCTTTTTTAAGTCAACGATTTCTTTTATCAAGCCTTGATCACCGCGCATTCCAAAAACCCCTTCAGTAATTACAAGAATGGCTCCTCCTGTTTCTTCAGCAAGCTTGGTAGCACGTTGTAATTGTTTTTCACAATCTTCGATATCATTGTGTTTAAATACATAGCGCTTACCCATATGCAAACGCACGCCATCTAAAATACAAGCGTGTGATTCAGCATCGTATACAATTACATCGTGACGATCAACCAAACAATCGATTGCAGAAACTATTGCTTGATATCCAAAATTACAAAGAATCGTATCTTCCTTTTCTACGAAAGCAGAAAGTTCAGCCTCTAATTGCTCGTGATAGTTGGAGTTTCCACTCATCATTCTTGCACCCATTGGCATAGCAAATCCAAAGTCAGCAGCAGCTTCCGCATCGGCTTTCCTTACTTCAGGGTGATTTGCCAAACCTAAATAATTATTTAAAGACCAGTTAAGACGTTTTTTACTTCTAAAATTCATATGAGGACCAATGTCTCCCTCTAATTTTGGAAACGTGAAGTAACCATGAGATTCCTTGGCGTGCATACCAATTGGACCTCTATTCGCTTTGATTTTTTCAAAAATATCAGCCATAATTAAATAAGATTTTACCCGAAAGTTGATTTAGACAACAAAATTAGATACTTACTTAATAGATTTATGGTAATATTTTTGGTTTTTATCAACATATCGAGTGCTAATAAACCCAATTTGTTATTATGGATTCCATTAAGAACAATCAACTCGGAATCTTCAACGACTGACCTATTCGAAGGTTGTCGCTTTTCAAGTTGTTTATTTTTTTGATTTTGGCAACAGATGTGTTATATTTTTCCGCGATTTCAGAAAGCGTATCACCAGATTTTACTTTATAATAACGCGTGGTAGGCTTTTTCTTTGGAATTACTTTCTGATCAATGACTTTTGATTCATTGTTTATTTTTATTTGTGTTGTTGTTGAATCAATATCTTGAACTTGTGTCGTGTCCTGTTTTAAATCTTCTTGAAAAATAACATCTAGTAAACTTTCAGATTTTAATGTTTTTTCATTATTAAATCTTTTTCGATACTTAAAAAAATGTTGTTGAATATTTAACATGGAGCAATAATTGTCAAGCATCTTTCCATCCCACGTGTAACAGACTATTACGTTTTCATTGAATTCCAGAAACTTGACTGGTTTTAAATCCGGATACAACTTATGCATTCTAGGTAACTGCTTTTGAACAGCTCGTAAATAGCCTCCTGCAGAACCACGGCTGTCCATACGAACATACGAAAAACCATCGCGACTCGGACCCACAATTGCAAACCAATAAACAGTTAATGTCAATGGATCGACTTGAATGTAAAGCTTTTTAATATCTGATTTAAACCCCTTTTGTCTTATTCGCTCCAATCCGGCATTCACCTTGTCATTGATATAGCCTCCAAATCTATCGCTTCTCCTATAATTGAACGAGTGAAGTGCATCGTAAACGCCTGGTTTTCCAAGAGCTGTATATTGATCAAAAATTAACTCATCATTTGGCCCTAAAAAAATGGTATCCTTATCTATACGCTGAAAGAGGGGAATAACTAAATCTGGGTGTGAATCAATTAGAATTGTGTCTTTTTTAACTATGAATGAATCTTTATTTTCAAATATTTCTGATCTCGCAATTTGTCCATAAACCTGAAACTGCGAATGAAAAAACAAATTTAGAAAGAACAAAAAATTTAGAAAACTCAAATACGAAACAATACTTGAAGTAAATTGAATTACGGGATAATTTGTTTGAACTTTCTTCACTTGTTCAAAGTTAAAATTTTAAAAAGTTAATTTTTGCTAATCAAAAGAAAATGTAAAAAACGAAATCAAGTTAAAATAAAAAGTGAAAG
>JBILIY010000097.1:0-5301 GCA_044368815.1 Crocinitomicaceae bacterium | reverse complement strand
TTTAACTTTGTTCCTATCTAGGTAATTTGTAGTGGTAGAATTAACACGGGCACTCCAGTACAGTCCAGCCCACAATATCTCGCTACAATTGGCTAAATTTAAACTATCACTTGTTGACATATAGGTGGTAGCATTACCATCAACATCTACATAAGCTTGGGTATATGCTCCATTAGAATTTCCTCCAGTTGTCACTGTTTGTTGTTGCGCAGCTGAACAACCTGATGCAGATCCACAAGAAACAGAGACGTTAGATATAAAGGTGATACCTCCTTTTTGGTTGTTTTGATAGCGAGCATTAAATGGCGAAACAATCTGTGAAAATAAACTATTTGAATATAAGAATAATAGGAGAAATAATAGGATATTACACCAAATATTTTTTTTGCAAATTACAGTATATAGTAATTGTGGTAACAAGATAGTTTTAGTTTAGATATAGTTTACCTTTGTGAAGACGAAAGTTAAAAGTTTAAGTTGCTTTTTACAAATTAATTATGTTTTTTTTTTTAAAACATCTAAAATATATTATGTGACGTCATTTATTCTGTGTTGAAAAGGTATAAAAAAGTCTAAAATAGCGTAAAATCGCCTCAAAAATTTTGGGCATTCACACTCATTGAATTTAAAATTAAAGATTCAGAATAATTATCTAAAGCCATTTACAAGATTTCCGAATGATTTGATTTTCTACCTAAATGTATGACACAATTACCTTTTAACTATTAATAGCAAATCCTCCGTTAAACAAGCCATTCGATCATAATCCAAGGTATCAGCCGCATCGGTTAATTGGTGGTAGTTTTTATTTCTAAAAACAGAGGTGTCGGTAATCATAATTGCAGGAATTCCACGTGACCAATAATTTCGGTGGTCGGACCAATCCATTCCGTAAGATTTAAAAGGTGAGATGAATCGCTTGAAGGATAGTGTAGATGATTTCAGAGATTGCCAAAATTTATTCAACTTACCGACAGATTTAAAGTTTGAAACTACCATTAAATAGTTTCCTCGCGAGCCATAAATCCATTTCAATGGTAAAAATGGGTAGTCTTGACTTCCTTTCTCATCTGAGAAAAAACCAACCATTTCTAAACAAATCATCAGTTCTGTATTTTCTTTCGTGCACTTTTGAGCATGATGATAACTTCCCATACCTTCGGTTCCAAAATACGGAGGTTCCTCACATGCATAAAAAACCAACTCAATTGAATAAGGAAATTCTTTTTCTAAAGACAATAATCTTCCTAGACAAAGCAGAACAGCAACAGCTGAACCGTTATCGTCCGCGCCCGGAGTTTCTTCAAATGTGTCGTAATGCGCTCCAATTATAATTTTTTTCGACGATTTACCTTTGAAAATACATGAAAAATTGCGGTATTCAACTCCTTTATCATCAAACCAAGAGTCAATTTCAGGAGCGTGTATGAACTCTGCCACAAGGTTTTGTATCAAAAGCATTGCTTCTTTCCAATGCTGTCCTCCAGCAGTTCTGAATCCCTTTTTGGCCAGCTGTTCAACTATATTCTTTAATTCTTCACGCATTAAAAGTCGAAATCATCAAAATGAATTTTAGGTGCAATCTCATTCTTTTTGAAAATTTCATGGAATGATTTTTCTTTCAAAAGTTTATCTAAATTTTTGAAAAGTTGAATTGATTTTGCTTCCGCAATTGGATTTTTTTCTTCCACGATAAACTGAATTTGAATGTCGCTTTTAGAAACTTCAACTTGCAATTCATATGGGTATTTACAAGTTTTGATTTGAGAGCTTTCGATTTGAATGGTGGTATCTGGCAATTCTGGGCTGTGCATAAAATTGGTTACCATGGCAACAAACGTATCCGATGCTAGCCCTTTTTGCAAAAGTTGATTAGTTTCGACAGAATTAGAAAGGGCAGAGGAGTTGATAAAAGTAAACATTCCAGGAATACCAATTTGTTGACTATTATCGGTAAATCCAATTGTTTCGTTCTGATCAAAAATGGAGTGAGAAAGCAATAGGAACAGATCTTGCAGGCTAATTTTTTGTTGTTCTATAAAATGCTCAAGTTCCTGCTTTTCAGTTGTTTCAATTGTTTTAGTGTAAATAATTGGCGTTCCATTCGAACTTTTCGTTTTTGCAAGATTATCAATTGAAAAATGGTTTAAAAAGAGGTTGTAATTACGTATCTCAGCCATCTTTTTAGATGTTAAGAGGGTGAAAAATTCCTCCATAACCATTGAAATTCCTACTGCGTCCAACAGTATGTGATGCCATTGAACGTGTAATTGGTCGTTTTTCAAAAACATACGCAGAAGTGGTTCTCCGTTGGATGTACTTAATTCGTTCAACGGTTGCTGAATGAAGCTCAAAAAGTTTTCACAAGACTCCCAATTTATCTTATCGATATTTTCATTTTTGCTTAGAGCATAGGAAAGATGTGGGTAAACCGTAAATAAGTCTATTAATGACTGGCTTAATTTTTCTTGGCTAATATCAAATGGAGTTGCACAGGAGAACGCCAATATGTATGGTGAATTATTATGACCATAATTTCCTTGCTCAGTCAGTAAAATCGCTTCTTGAAGTGGGTTTAATTTTATTTGTTTCGGAATTTCAAATCCTACTAGATTTTGTTTTTCAGAAATAAGTTTGTCTAATTCAACTAGTGTTTGGTTTAAAACAAGTTCTTGAACGGAAACTGAAATCTGGTAGTTTTTTTCAAGCCAAGCTTGCATTCGCATAATCCGCAATGAATTACCTCCAACAGATTGAAAATGCGAATTGGCTTTGAAGTTAGCGTGACCCAAAACAGCTTCCCAACATTTGTATGCATTTGTTATTGGTAATTTTTCGCTAGAATCTGTCTTTGTATCGTTGTAATTTTCTAGTAATAATTTTCGATCGATTTTACCATTGATATTCCTCGGTAATTCATCAAGATGAACCTGTATTTCAGGAATCATAAATTCAGGCATTAGATCAGAACATGCTTTTCGGAATTCTTGATCAGTCATTTTTTTACCGTTCCAAAATGCGATAAGTTTAATTTCATTAGAATAATCAACAGTAATGGCAGCTTGTTCGATTCCCTCAACACTATGAAGAATTGATTCTACTTCAAATGGTTCGACTCGAAACCCTCTGATTTTAATTTGGTTATCCAATCTACCCAAATATTCAATTCTTCCATCATTTCCAATCCATCCTGAGTCACCACTTTTATACCATCTAATTCCATCATTGAAAACAAACTTTTCATTGGTCAAGGAAATATCATTCAAATATCCATCTGCTAGGTAAGGACCCGAAATCCAAATTTCACCAACTAATCCTTTTGGAATTTCATTTCCATTCTGATCATAAAGTCCGATTGCCGCATTTGAAATTGGGAATCCAATGTCCGGTATTTTGGAAATATTTGATTTACCGACAACTTTTGCAGTAACAACATGCGTTTCTGTCGGGCCATAAAAATTAAACAAACGAATATCCTTCCGTTCAACCCATTTTTTTAGTGAATCACCAACAATAAGCGCTTCACCCGTAGTTACTATTTGCTTTAGAGAAATGCATTCATCAAAATAAGTTGGATCTGTATCTAGAATTGTATTTAGCATTCTAGCAGGAATCCAGGCCAAGGTGACTTTTTGGTCGTTTATAACTTTTCTTATTTCATGAATGTCCTGTCTATTCTCATAGGGCATTTCAACGATTGTAGCGCCAAGTTCGAGCCATAAAATTATTTCGTGATACGAAGCGTCGAATCCAAATGAGGATAAAGCTAATATTCGATCGTTGGATGTCAATCCTAATTCGTTGGCTGTCCAGTGAGCAAGATGTATCAAGCAATCTTTTGTTTGAATTACACCCTTTGGAGTTCCAGTTGATCCCGATGTATGTAAAATAAATGAAGCGTTTTCAGATTGCGCTTGTTGTTTCGAATCTGTCTTTTGAATAATCAATTGATTATTTTTTTCTTTCAAAACGAACCGACAAGATGCATTTTTCCAAATGAACGATTTTCGCTGCTCAGGATATCGATAATCCACCGAACAGGGAACGCATCCGATTTTCCATATGCCAAGAACTGAATTTATAAAATGTTGGGTAGATTTAACATCGATGCCTATAGATTCATTAGGCGTCAATCCGAGTTCCAGAAGTTGATTTGATAATTCCTCTATTTCATTTGTCAAGTCATCTTGGTAAAAATGAGTTGATTCTTTAACTAGCGAAATACTTGTTTTTTTAACAAAATGATCATAAAGATTTTTAGTAGAATGGATTGTTACGTTTTTTCCTTCGCTAATTATCTGTTTAGTAGTGTTTTTTGAATTCTCTTTAACTGGATTATTCCATTCTAAATTTTTGATGAATTCAGAGAAACGCTCGATTAGTTGCTCAACATATTCTTGATGGTAGAAATCTTTCTGATAAAGCACTCTTAGTTTAATTCCATCATCTTCAGGATAGCAAATAAAAGTCCATTTCGCGCCTGTCTTTTCATTGAAGTTGCCAATTTTGATAAGCGAATTTTCAGTCAAACTCTTATCGATTGGATAGTTTTCAAATACAAACAAAGAATCCAAATTCAAGTTTATCCCATCTAATTGAGAAAGAGGAATATCATTATGATTATTATCTTCAATCAGTTGTTTTTTAAATTGCTGAGCCACATTTGAGAACGTTTCCTCTAAATTAAATTCGAACGAAAAGGGTAGTGTTTGAATTAACATTCCAACTTCATAATCCAATTGACCGTCACGAAGAGAATTTACCCTACCGCAAGAAAGCTGATTTTTTTGAAATGCGAAACCAACAAATGACATCCATGCAGCAAAAACGAATTGGTTCTTTGTCAAATCTTTTGCCGCAAGATTATTCCAATCTTTAATACCCTCAATTTTCGACAAATGTTCGCCGTAGGTTTGTGATTTTTCTCCAACAGTTAGAAATGGAATCAAAGGCTCAGGCGAAGAATTTCCCAATCTTTCTTTCCAATAAGCTAAATTAGAATCAAAGTTAATTTTTGTTTGGTTATGCAAAAAATTCAGATAATTTTCTTTTCTTTTTGGAACTTCCCCTGACAGAGATTGAAATAATAATTTACTGAAGATACCCAAGGACCAACCGTCCATTAATAAATGATGGTGTGTCCAAATCAAAACTTTCTCACCATTATCCTTTTCAACTATGGTTAAACGAATTAAATTCTTTGCAAAATCAAACGGCTTTTTGAAATCCTCCTGTAGAATTACGTCAATGGAGCTGTTTTCTTGAACTACATTTACTTCAATTATAGGATTATTGGGAAGC
>JBILIY010000096.1:0-5309 GCA_044368815.1 Crocinitomicaceae bacterium | reverse complement strand
CAGTTGACTTTTGAAGTATCAATTTCTGAATATCTCTCCCAATACCAGTAATCTTGTCGTTCAACGAATCTTTTTCCATCAAAACCTAAAGCGCCATTATCTAACCATTGTTCAACAACCAGGATATTGGGATTTTTTTTGGAACGAGCAACCAATGTAACATCCACCCATTTCCCAAATCCGAATAACGCAAGATTTAGAAAAATAAAAATCGCATAAGCTGTCATCCCGAAAATTGGAGAAAGCAATGTCATTCCCCATTTTATTCTTAGAGAACTTTTTTTAGAAATTGATGAAAGTGTCAATATTACTGCACTGATAAATACACCGTAACTAGACCATTGCCAATAAGAGTTCGAGAGACTTTCATTATTCAATTCAACTCTCAAAATGTAGGAAAACAAAAAAAAGGGAAATGGTTGTATTAGGATAATTAAACTTACAATTCGGGTTACAAAAAGCAGTTTATTCATTAACGTAATCGATTTAATGAATCCAACAATTTCTTATCCTTATTGATTCCACGGATAGCTAGATAAACAAAAATGATTGAACTCAAAAACAAGTAAAATCCGATTCCTGGCATCAATGCGGATCTTCCAATTGCTAAAATGATTGGCATACAGCAGGCAAAGAAAATTAGCCCCATAAAAACACGACTCAACATCAATTGTCGTTTAAGATTCTTGTAGGCCATCGTTGTGTAAAATCCAAACAAACTTAACAAAATATTTACCAGATAATAATAACTTGGTTCCTGCTCATTTTTTTCCAGCAGATGAAAAGAATACACATTTTTGGAAACAGTATGCTCTTTGATTGTATAAGACATTATTTCAAGTCCTGAAAGCGGAGAAGCAATCAATAAAATCGCGATGATTAAATAAACGGTTTGAATTCGCTGAATCATAAAACTTAATTTTTACAAATGTATGGACTTATTTCGAAGATAAAAATCAAGAATGACCATAGCAGCCATAGCTTCCACAATTGGAACGGCGCGCGGAACTACACATGGATCATGTCGACCTTTTCCCTGAACTTCAACTTTTTCTCCCTCTCGATTAATGCTTTCTTGTGGTTGCATAATCGTTGCTACGGGCTTAAAAGCAACACGAAATGTTATTGGCATTCCATTGGAAATTCCACCCTGAATTCCACCCGAATGATTAGTTTTTGTACTTCCATCGGAATTAAACAGGTCATTCAACTCTGTTCCCTTTTTTGAAATGGCGTCAAATCCGCTTCCAATTTCAAATCCTTTAACCGCATTGATAGATAGCATTGCTTTACCCAATTCAGCGTTTAATTTGTCGAAAACGGGCTCGCCCAATCCAACAGGAACACCTTCAATAATGCAACGCACAGCACCGCCAATGGTATCTCCTTCTTTTCGTATCTCACGAATAAGCAATTCCATCTCCATTGCTTTTTCTTTATCTGGGCAACGAACAGGATTTGCATCAATTTGATTGTGATCAAAAAACGCTTCACTTTCAAATCTAACTGCTCCAACTTGATCCACATACGTTGAGAATCGCACTCCAATTTTAGACAAAACTTGCTTTGCGATTGCGCCTGCAACCACACGAGCGACCGTTTCTCTTGCACTACTTCTTCCTCCACCGCGATGGTCACGAATTCCGTATTTCTTTTCATAGGTAAAATCGGCATGGGAAGGACGAAAAGCATCTTGTAAATGGTTATAATCGTTCGACTTTTGATTTTCGTTTTCTATGTGAAATCCGATTGGAGTTCCCGTAGATTTTCCTTCAAAAATTCCAGATTGAAAAACCACTTTGTCGCTTTCTTTTCGCTGCGTTACGATAGCCGACTGTCCTGGTTTCCTTCTATCCAATTCAAGTTGAATTGCCTCAAAATCAAGTTCGATTCCCGGAGGAACTCCTTCGATAACTCCTCCAACTGCCAAACCATGCGACTCCCCAAAAGAGGTTAGTTTAAAAATAGTTCCAAAACTTGATCCGGACATTGGGATAATTTTATGCGAATTTAGCACCTAAGATTAAGAATAAAAGACAATTGGCAATTAAACTTTTCCTTTTTAATTCTGTTCGTAATGCAAGAACCAGTAAACGCAATTTGTCAAAGAAGCCCAAAGTATTCATTGCAATTTAAAGTTTTTCAACTTCATTATGAATTGTAAATAAATAATATGAGCTTAAACCATTACTTATTTAATATGCTCTTAACTGCCATTTTTCTTGCCGACAAAGCTTCTTTCTGTAAATTTGATAGCACACAAATTGCAGCAATTGCTGGCGCATGGTCAAAGGTTTTTCCTAACCAATGAACTCCACCAGGATAAAATTCTGATTCCCATTGTTCATTTTTTGACAATGATATATATATCTCCTCAACAGATGGAGAAATAGTTCGGTCAAGTTTATTTCTTTTCAAGGAATTTTGAACAATGATTTGTAGGTCTTTTGCATCCTTGAAATATGTTATTTTTGGATCAACAAACTTAGAACTAGACGAATCACCTAAAGAATTGACAAGAATAGAACACAGATCTGAACGATACTTAAGTAAGCTGTTCCACAAATCGATACCTCCCGATACATTGTATGATTTACACTTGTAGGACTCAGGGTGTGAAATATCATTCGCTATTCCAAATATTCGCATCACTTCATCGAATTTATCCTTGTTTATTACATTAGTCAGATCCAAACCTATTGGAAGAAGAGGAGTTTTTTCATCATAAGCAGTGGTTATAATACCTTCAGGACCTGGTTTTAATTGAGTAGGATCCTCTCCTATTTCTGTTAATATCTCTATTTTCAGTGCATCAAGAAACTTAATGTGTTCTCTAGTGATTTTATCTATTTGATTTACAAATTCTAGCTTTTTAACATCGGGTGCGTTGTTCCTTTTAAAAAACTCGATTTGTCGATCTCCAAATTCCAGTTCATTTTCAAGCTCCAACGTTACATTGTCGTGCAACCCTACAAAGGAATGTAAAACAGATTTCGAAACCCTCATAAAATAACCACTCGCTCCCCAAATGAAAAACGAGAGCATAGTTATAGAAACTAGCTTTGAAACAGAAAGGAGCGAAATTCTCTTGAAGAAAGTAATATAAATAGTCAGCAACAAAGAATACAAACCGATAATAATTCCAACACTGGACATCATTTGACCACCAGGATAATGCTGAACATAAAACAACCCACCAATTGATAAAATAGCTGAACCATAACCAAGAGTATGTTTATAAAATATCAACAACCTTTTATCCCACCCGCCTATCATATTTTCTTGTGAACTGGACTCAAATGTCAGCAATATACCAACTATTGATAAAAGCAATAAACCGATTGGCAGCAGAAAATCAGAACCAGGGTAATGCATTATTTTGAATAATAAACCACTCAATGATAAGAAAGCACTGAAAATAAATGAAAGATTAATTGCTCGCTCAAACGATTTTGAAGCTAAAAAGGAATTGGAATTACTCATTTTTTTAAATTATCTGAACATAAAAGTAATACTATTTTCCATGAATGAGTAACTATTGAATAATAAACTCCGACATCTTACGGTTTAACTGAAGGTGCACCAAGGCGATTGGTATACCCACTAGCGATCGCTTGTAAGTATTTTGTCTTTCAACCATTTAAACTGATCGAGTTGATTCATACATATTAACTTCTGTGGTGAAGCATAAGTGAAATTATTTTTTTCAAACGGAATACATGAAAAATTAGCATCTTTACATCGCATTTATAAAAATATAGGATGAAAATTAAAATTGGCATTTTATTATTGGGAGCAACGACGCTTTTCAATTCGTGTGAAAATAAACCTGAATTGGTTTCTGGAATTAGCAAGGAAAACATGAATCTAAAAGTGAAACCCGGCGATAATTTTGAGGAATATGTGAACGGAACTTGGTTGAAGAAAAACAAAATCCCTGCGGATAAATCTTCCTATGGCGTTTTTGATATGTTGCTAGATAAATCACAAAAAGATGTCAAGGAAATCATTGAGGAGGCGGCAAAACAAAATGCATCGGGAGGTTCGGACGAACAGAAAATCGGAGACTTTTTCGCATCATATATGGATATGAAAAAACGAAATGAATTAGGCATCAAACCATTGACACCTTGGTTCGAGAAAATTGATAAAATTCAATCTTATTCAGATTTAGCGGCGTATTTTGGAGAGTCCAACAAAATGAGTTTAAATTCCCCAATCGTGTTTTACGTTTCTGAAGATTTAAAAGACCCAACAAAGTATGTAGTGTCGAGTTGGCAATCTGGTTTGAGCTTACCTGAACGTGAATATTACCTAAATACAGACAAAAATTCGTTGGATATTTTGAATAAGTATTCCGTACACATGCAGAAAATGTTTGAATTGGCGAAAATTCCGAATGCTGCAGAGAATGCCAAAACAGTATTAAATCTGGAAAAACAAATTGCTTCGTTTCACATGACCAAAGAAGAGACACGAGATGCCTCGAAATTATACAACAAATTCGAAGTGAGTAAATTAACTTCTTTGATGCCCGATTTTGACTGGAAGCGTTTCATAAGTGCAGCTGGATACAAAAATTTAAAATCAGTAATTATTTCGCAAACTGAATTCACCAAGAATATGAACGGAGTAATTAAAAGTACTTCCATTGAAACTTGGAAAACCTATTTAAAATGGTGTGTAATAGATGGAATGGCCAATCGCTTAAATGAAGCGATGGATAAGCAAAATTTCGAATTTTACGGAAAAGTATTGCGTGGAACTGAAAAGCAAGAAGAGCTTTGGAAACGCGGCGTAAATAGTGTCAACGGAAGTTTGGGGGAAATTGTTGGGAAAGTTTACGTTAAAAAACACTTTACTCCCGAAGCGAAACAACGCATGGAAGAACTAGTTTCAAACCTTTTGAAAGCCTACGAAAACAGCATTAATGAGTTGGACTGGATGAGCGCAAAAACGAAAAAAGAGGCACTTAAAAAGTTGAAGAAAATCACTGTTAAAATTGGTTATCCAAATAAATGGAGGGATTATTCCAAACTTGACGTCAAAAAAGATGACTATTTAGGTAATGTGCAACGCTCTATTGAGTTTGAATACGAAAGAATGTTGAATAAGTTAGGAAAACCAGTTGACCGAACGGAATGGGGAATGACTCCTCAAACGGTGAATGCATATTACAATCCATCGCTAAATGAAATCGTTTTTCCTGCGGCAATCTTGCAGAAACCATTTTTTAACATGGATGCCGACGACGCGGTAAATTATGGTGCCATCGGCGGTGTAATTGGACATGAAATAGGTCATGGTTT
>JBILIY010000095.1:0-5346 GCA_044368815.1 Crocinitomicaceae bacterium | reverse complement strand
TTGTTCGGTTGGAAGCGCAATTACCATCCTTTCAGATGAGGAAAAAGAATTTGAAGAATGTCAAATAAAAGTTGATAAACTGCTTTCCGTATTGAGAAATCATGGAAATTGAACTTGAATTTACATCGGTTATTAAATCAATAAAATCGCATTATTTCTTTATTGCCTGTAGCGGAGGAGTTGATTCAATGGTTTTAATCCATTTAGCTAAAAAATTCAAATTAAAAGCTCATGTATTGCACGTTAACTACAATCTTAGAGGGATTGAGAGTACTGAAGATGCAAATTTTCTTAATGACTACTGTTTAAAAAACAATTTACCTTTAACAGTTCATGAAGTTCACTTGAAAGATCAATTAAATCAATCCGGCGGCAATCTGCAGAATGAAGCCCGTAAGATTCGCTACGATTTTTTTGCTTCCAACTTGAGCCAAGTGGCAAATAGTAAGTTATTGATTGCTCATCACCTCGATGATCAGATTGAAACATTTTGGCTTCAACTCTATCGGGGATCTGGACTAAAGGGAATGGCCGGAATGGAAAAAATCAATGGGGATCATATTAGACCCTTGCTGGAAATCCCCAAAAAAGATCTTATTGCATATGCCATTTCAAATAATTTAACTTGGCGAGAGGATAAAAGTAATGCTTCAAGTGATTATCAGCGAAATACTTGGCGAAACGAATATATACCTTTTTTGAATGAAAAAATTCCATCTTTACGAGAATCGGTGATGCTGATGCAACGGATTTTTAGTTTTAACCTAATTGAAATTTATGGTAAACTAAATCAAGTTAAAAATAAAATAATTGAATTCAACCAAATTGATTTAGAAACAATATCAAGTCTTCAAATAACGGAAATTGTCGAATTATTTAGATTATTAAACATACCAATCCATCAGGTTAAACCCTTTGTGAAATTATTCAATTCGCAAAAAGGAAGTAAAATCAAGTGGGAAAATTCGAGTGGTGAATTTTACGAAATTATCAGAGAAACAAATGGATTTTCGTTTTCTAGAATTAAACAAAAACATGGTATTCCGAGTCTTAAAATAGAGCGCATCGACGTTCTTCCTGAAAATTTCGACAAGACTAATTTTTATTTTGATTCAGAAAAAATTCAAGGTCAATTAATAATCCGTTTTTGGCAAAAAGGCGATCGAATGAATCCAATCGGTATCAAAGGCTCAAAGTTGGTTTCCGATATCATTACCGATTCCAAAATCCCAAACTCAGATCGCAATCGACAATTAGTTATTTGTGATGATGAAAAAATATTGGCTTGTGTCGGATTATGCATTGACCGAAGGGCTATTGCAACAAAATCAAGCACAATTATTCGAGTTTCTTTATAAAACGGTTTTCAGGAAGATAAATCCCAATTACCAGTGCGGTAAATGTTCCAATAAAGGATCCAGCTAGAACATCTTCCAAGAAATGTTGAGAAAGGTAAACACGTGTAAGTGCAAATAGAATAGCGCTAATCGCGAAAATGGCTTGCAATCGTAGGTTTTCCTTACAAAACAAGAATAAGGTCGTAAAGATAGCAAAGCACGTTGTCGCGTGTCCGGACGGAAAACTATTTTGAGTATGCATGATCACGCCTGTAACGAAGTGAAAGTAATCATCGTTTTGAAAATAATGAAATGGTCGCATTATATTTGGAAAAATCACTTGCTTCAGAAATTGAGTAATTCCTGAAGAAATTAAAAAAGAAAGCAAAAGAATAAGTGAATATTTCTTATTAACAAAAAATAAAACTACCACCAGAAGAATTGCGAAACCACCGTCACCAATATGCGTGGCGTAAGGAACGATTGCGTCTAAAATAGAAGAATTGAATCCATTCAGTTTTTTATGCAATTCCAATTGATTGGTATTGATAATCAATATGAAACTAAAAATCCAAAAAACAAGAATAATCCAGAAAAAAATACTTGAAAAAAGTTTTTTCATCTGACAAATTTAATGAATTGATTCGGAACGCTTTTCTTGAATCATAATTGTAAAAAGAACAGCATCATATGAAAAATGAGCGGCGATAGCAAACCACAATCCAAATTTGTAAAAACCAAGGGAAATTAGAAAAATGAATGGCAAAACCAATAGCCCGTAGACTGAAAAACGCCAATTCCAGGGATTCAGATACCCATGCAACGCCACGAATAAAACGGAAGTAATTTGCCAACCGAAATAGGTTTGAACACCCGAACGAAACAGTAACTCCTCTCCCACTCCAGCGCATATTGAAAGAAAAATCCCATCTCGAACTTTCAAATTCATTTGCGCAATAATAGAATCAATTTTCGTTGGAACACGATCAAAAAAAGGAGCCTTCATAATGAGGTAGCATATGAATGCATAAACAAAACCAAACTCCAAACCCAATCCTATTGGAAGCAATTCTAATTTTTCAATTTGAATGAAATCAAGGAAACTCAATTGCTCGTAATAATGCCGAAAAACAAATGCAGGAATCGGAAAGACCAGCAAGGTAATCCAACCAAAAAAAAGCATTTTACGGCGAATATTCATTCAAAAAGCAGAAATATTAATTCTAGACTTGTCGTTTAAAGAAAATAACTTAATTTAGCAATAACATTAAAAACACGCCTATCGACCAAATTTACCTTTAATTGTTGACATACGACAGAAATTGTAAATTATGGTACTCTCAAAAATTGAAGATAGCGTTCTAATCAAAATGTACGTTGAAGGTAATGAGTTAGCTTTTAAAACTCTTTTATTTCGTCACAAGGATAAGATTTTCAGGTACATTCAACAAAAAATAAAAGATTCAACGCTTTCCAATGACATCTTTCAAGATACGTTTGTTAAAGTAATTAATACCTTAAAAGCAGGTAATTATAACGAGGAAGGAAAGTTTTTTCCATGGGCACAGCGTATCGCTCACAATTTGATTATTGACCATTTTCGCAAGCAAAACAAAGTTCGAATGATTTCTGAATCGAGTTCTTTTGACGAAGAATATTCCATTTTTTATAAAATTGCAAGTGAAGAGAAAAATTACGTTGAGGCGAAATCGTATGAGGAATTAGAAAGTCAAATGATTAATTTGATCCAGTACTTACCAAAGGTTCAACGTGAAATTGTTGAAATGCGTATATTTCAGGATATGTCATTCAAGGAAATAGCTGAAGCTGAAAACGTTAGTATAAATACTGCTTTAGGTCGAATGCGCTATGCTCTCATCAACATGCGTAAGATGATTGAAAAACACAATATGGTTACAGAGATTTGATTACTTGAATTTCAAACTAAAAACCATAACAGAATTTCCGCCGCCACTGCTTTTACCTTGAGCAGTAACGATTAATTCAGAATCATCACTAGAAATATCCATACCTACGGGATAAGAATCAGCTGGAATTTCAGCAACGATGTTCATGTCTTTAGTTCTAACCGCGACAATTTTAGATCCATTGTTTACCGCTGCGAAAACATATTTCCCATCAGATGTTGACACGATAGTTCTTGCTCCTGAACCAACAAAAACAGATTCAAACTCCCTAAATTGAATTTCTTTTTCTTCATTTTGAATTCTTGCCTTAACGAATGACCGCCAATCGCATTTTTGCACTTTTCCAGGAGAATTAGCACTCAAAAATAAATTATCACCATTAATGACAAGGTGACGAACATTCGATTCCATTCCTTTAACCGTTCCCAAGAGTTCGTATGTATTTGCGTCGAATACAGCCACCCCTCCTGCTCCTCCCATTTTTCCCACAAGAAGAAAATTTCCATCAGGAGTAAAAACTGTTCCGCGCAAACAGTAACCGCAATCACTATCCCGATCAACGTGTTTCCCTCCAAAATCCATTTTCATTTGATAATCGACTATACAATGTTTATGGTAAGAGAATTCCATTGGATCTTGGGATTGGATATTGATGATTCCCAAGGTATTATCGCCCCAATGAGTAACTGCAATAAATTTATTGTCAGGTGAGCAAGCAATCATTTTCGGAAGCGGACCTGTTGGCATAACACGCACAATTTCATCTTTTTCTGTATCAATTATTGCAACAGCAGATGGGCATGAAGCATTGGAATCATAATCACGGCGGTAATAAGTTACCCAAAGATATTTTCCGTTATGAGAGAAACAACTTTCTACGGGCTTACCACTGAAATGATTGTATTTATCACGCTTAACTAAGAATTCATATCCAAAAGCAGTAGTCTCATTATTCTTGAATAATTCTTGATTACTATTATCAAAAACGTGCTTAATTGTCTTTATTTTCTTTTTTGTTTTAACGTCATAAACAGCTGTAGTGTATCCTTCCAACGATTGAACGTAAAACTTCTTTCCATCCATTGAATAGTTTACCGATTTTGGTGAATTGATTGCAGAATCATACGAATCGTTTTCATTTTTTGTCTTGCTTTTGTAATGCTGATAGCGATTAATCAACTCCAAACTCACTTCACCATTTCCAGTCGACTTTTGACCGATTGGTATATGAACGACTTGAGAAAAAGAAACAACCGCGAAAAATACAAATGAAATTAAAAAGCCTTTGTTCAACATATCTTATTTTTTTAACCAAATTCGATAACCATTATTAGGACTAACCGATTCAATTTTCAATTTATTCGTTTTTTGATCGATAACGGCAATAGTAACTTTCCCGAGGGAAACCGAATCATTTTTAATCCAAAAATTAACGAATTTCAAGTCGTAATTAGTTCCAATAAATGATCGCTCAATGGATGAGCCTTTAAACCAATTAAATTGAATTGTTTTAGAATTGTCATTCAATTCCTTTTGAATCGATTCAATATCCGTTAAACTCAAATAGTTGTTTTTCGGCGCTATTCCTCGTTTATCTGAAAACACGAAATAATTATACAAAATCCCACGTTTCAATTTTGAATCTGCATAACACCATGCTGGTAAGTTATTCTCACAGGCATTTTTCCATTCCGCTGATGATTGCGCTTGTTTAATCTGATACCCGTTTAAGAATGTTGTTTTTTCGAAGAATTTAGATTCCAACTCTACACTTTTTAATCCTGTTGCGAGCGAAGGAACTTTTTGTACATCGTCCAAATTTTCTTTTTTTGAATCGATGGAACATGAAACGATTAAAATAAGAATCGATATATAAGTTATGTGCTTCACGGTGTAACCTGCAATTTGAACTCTGAAGTTTTATGAAAGGTAATTTCGGGGTAATCTTGCTCAGCCATTGACAACAAAAAGGATGTTTCGGCTAAAAAAACCAAATTCTCATCCTTATCCAGTGCGATGTATTTAGCTTTGGAACGTTTAAAACTCTCAAGTTGCTCCTGATTATCAGTTGTAATCCAGCA
>JBILIY010000094.1:0-5348 GCA_044368815.1 Crocinitomicaceae bacterium | reverse complement strand
ACTAATTAGGTCTGTTCCTGCAAATCGCGAACAGTTGATTGATAGTAAAAAGGATCTCCCGAAAGGCCCAACTGTTTCTGTAGCTGAAGGCAAAGTTTCACAAAATAGAACGTATCAAGACTTATTAAAAAATCCAAGTGATGAAAAGAACTTCGAAATTCTTGTTGCTAGCGAGCTGAAGATTGTTAAACTTACAGGGGAAGTTAAAAGTTTTTTACCCACAGATCTTTTCATCGGCACATCCTTTTCTCCTGATGGCTTATATGTTTTGGTAACAACTCTCCAAAGGCCTTTTTCCTACATTGTTCCCTATTCTCGGTTTCCAATGTCTCAAAAAGTATATGATTTAACCGGTAAATTAGTGAAAGAAGTAAATGCCGTTCCATTGGTTGAAATTATGCCAAAAGGTTTTGCTGCTGTTAGAACTGGTAAACGAAATATGATGTGGAGAAATGATGCACCTTCTTCTTTGATATTTGTTGAAGCGTTGGATGGTGGTGATCCCTCTAAAGCAACTGAATACCGAGACGAACTATTTAGTTGGAGCATGCCTTTTACTGACTCTCCTCGCTCCCTAATAAAAATGAAACAACGTTTTAGCGAGGTGTATTTCTCAGATCACAATTTTATGCTTGTCAAAGATTCATGGTATGATACACGAAACGAAAAAACGTACTTGCTCAATTTATCAGACAATACGTTTAAAATTATATCAGATAGAAATTACCAAGATGCATACGGAGATCCTGGCTCGTTTCAGCAAAGTAAAGGAAAATTTGGTATCAATGTATTGACCGTAACTAATAATAAACTCCTGTTGTTTGGTGACGGCTTTACCAAGGATGGTCAATTTCCATTTATTGACGAATTGGATTTGACGACATTAAAAAACAAACGCATATACAGAGCTAATTTTCCCGATAAAAAGATAGATTTAATCGATGTTTTTGATGAAAAAAAAGGGCAGTACTTAGTACAATTACAAAGTAAATCAGACTATCCAAACTTTTATTTGTTGTCCGTTAAAAATAATCAAACAACGCAACTTACTTTTTCGAAAAACCCTTTTGAGTCAATTAAATCGGTAGAGAAACAAATAATTAAATACAAGCGAAATGATGGTGTTGAACTTTCCGGAACACTTTATTTACCAGTTGGATACGATAAAATTAAGAAACCAAAAATTCCATTATTGATTTGGGCTTATCCAGAAGAATTCAAAGACAAAAATAGTGCGGGTCAAAACAAACAGAATCCCAATGAATTTACCTTTCCTAATTACGGATCTTTTGTCTATTGGGTAACAAAAGGATATGCAGTGCTGGACGATGCCTCTTTCCCAATCATTGGAGAAGGCAACGAAGAGCCAAACAACACATTTATTGAACAGCTTGTGGCAAATGGTCGCGCGGCGATAGATGCAGTTGATTCCTTAGGCTATATTGATAGAAAAAAAGTGGCAGTAGGTGGCCATTCTTACGGTGCATTTATGACTGCAAATTTATTGACTCATTCGGATGACTTTGCCTGTGGAATTGCAAGAAGTGGAGCATACAACAGAACCCTAACTCCTTTTGGGTTTCAATCAGAACAACGGAATTTTTGGGATGTCACTCAAATTTATGGAAATATGTCACCTTTTTTTACAGCGAACAAGATGGACAAACCGATTCTATTGATTCATGGCGAGTCAGATAATAATCCGGGTACTTTTACTTTGCAAACAGAACGCTATTTTCAAGCAATCAAAGGTCTTGGAGGTAAGGCACGAATGGTAATTCTCCCTAAAGAAAGTCATGGCTATGCCGCTAAAGAGAATATCTTACATGTGTTGTGGGAACAAGAAGAATTTTTAGATAAATACCTAAAATAAGAGCGAGATTGTAAAACAAAAAAAGGCGTCAAATCTGATGATTTTGTTTCTAGGAAAGATGAGTATCCAATTATGAGACCTGATTTGGAAGTTGGAAAAATTGAATTAACTGAAAATCACAACGTATTCTAAATTCAGTTCGCCTAAATCCCGAATCGGTGTTTGATGTTTGTATTTCGATAACATCATTTATTGATATTTGATGGACAATGCATTACTCGTTTGAAATTGGAAAATGCTCGCTGCCTTATCAAATGTTTCTTTTTACTTCGCGTAATTAACCGCTCTTTTCTCCCGAATTACTGTAACTTTTACTTGTCCAGGATAAGTCATTTCTGTTTGAATTCGTTGCGAAATCGTAAAGGACAATTCCTCGGATCGTTGGTCGGAAACTTTTTCCGCCTCTACCAAAACGCGAAGTTCACGTCCGGCTTGAATGGCATAAGCACTTTGAACTCCGTCATATGACAAAGCCAAGTTTTCAAGTTCTTTGATACGTTTGATATAGGCTTCAACGATTTCACGTCGAGCACCTGGACGAGCACCTGAGATAGCGTCACAAACCTGAACAATCGGAGAAATCAAGGTTGTCATTTCGATTTCATCGTGATGGGCTCCAATCGCGTTCAACACATCCCCTTTTTCACCAAACTTCTCGGCGATTTTCATACCTAAAATGGCATGCGGCAATTCTGGCTCTTCGTCAGGAACTTTTCCTATATCATGCAATAAACCAGCTCGTTTTGCCAATTTCACATTTAAACCAAGCTCTGCTGCCATGATTGCACATAGGTTTGCTACTTCACGCGAGTGTTGCAATAAATTTTGTCCATAAGAAGAACGAAACTTCATTCGTCCAACCATACGCATTAGTTCAGGATGAAGTCCGTGAATTCCAAGATCGATACATGTTCTACGGCCTGTTTCGGCAATTTCTTCGTCTAATTGTTTCTTGGTTTTTGAAACTACTTCTTCAATTCTAGCTGGGTGAATACGACCATCAGAAACTAATTGATGCAAAGCCAAACGGGCGATTTCTCGTCTCACAGGGTCAAAACATGAAAGAATAATTGCCTCTGGTGTATCATCAACAATAATTTCTACACCAGTTGCCGCTTCCAAAGCACGAATGTTTCGTCCTTCACGGCCGATAATCCTTCCTTTTACCTCATCTGATTCAATGTTAAAAACTGAAACCGCATTTTCAATAGCCTGCTCCGTGGCCACTCGCTGAATGGATTGAATTACAATCTTACGTGCTTCTTTATTGGCATTGAGTTTAGCTTCCTCTGTTATCTCTTTTATTGAAGCCATTGCTGCAGTTCTTGCCTCATCTTTTAAGGCTTCCATGAGCATGTTTTTTGCTTCATCCACACTCATATTGCTGATTTTTGAAAGTTCTGCAACACGTTTTTGTTGGATTTTATCAACTTCCTGTAAACGCACATCAAGAGCTTGGGATTTAGCATCGAAATCACCTTGTGTTTTCTCAATTTCCTTTTCTTTCCGACCCAAATGCTCCAACTTATCCGTGAAAGATTTTTCTTTAGCACGAACACGATCTTCATTAGACTGAAGTTTTCGCTCACGATCCTTTATTGTTACTTCGTGTTCCTCTTTGAGCTTTAAAAACTTTTCTTTTGCCTGAAGAACTCTATCTTTTTTGATGTTTTCCGCTTCTATTTCGGCATCCTTAACGATTTTTTGACTTTTTGTTTTTAAAGCCGTTTGTTGCAAAACGTAGGTTCCAATTCCTCCGCCTATCAGTCCAACAATTATCCATACTACAACCATAAATCACTTTTTAAAATTAAGTAATTGTTGTTGCGAAGAAAAGCTAAAGATTATTTCAACTCGTTAATTTGCTTGGATAAATTCTCCAATGCGAGTTCAATATCGCCATAATCCGCAGGAACCGCAACCACTTCCGATTTTGGAGTGCCCGATTGTCCCTTGGAAACAAGCTGTAGTGCTGTCATTGCTAATAAATCCTGTGGGTCCTTTACACCATAATTTTGGCGCAAAAGTTCGATTCCTTTGTTTATGTCTTCAGCAGCTTTCATTACCTTTTCTTGTTCGTTTTCCGAAACGGTTAAGGGGTAAGTTCTGCCACCAACTAAGACTTTTATAGAAATTTTTCCCATTGCTATTTTTTCAGCTGTTCTATACAGTATTCTATCTCTTTAACAAGTTCTTCGATTTCCTCCTCCCGCTTTCCAAGCGTTTGAACAGGAACTTCAACAACTTTATTTTCTGCAATTTGCAATGCCGACCTCAATGTTTCAATTTCAGTATTCAACATAAATTCGCGCTCTGTAGCAGTAAAAAGCTCAACCTTCATTTTGTCGATTTCCAAGGATAGTGATTCGCTTCTTGATCTTTCATTTTGTAAATCATGATGAAGCGCCTTGACCTTCTCTAAAATTTGTTCGATATTTTTTTCTATCTGCTCAGTCATTGCTTATTGACTTTGTACAAAGTTAACATTGTAATAATTACGGACAATATTTTTTGGAATGTATTTTGTGTTTTTTTTGAAAGCTTAACTTTGCCTATGCGTTACATTGGTCTTTTCTCTTTTTTTCTTTTTGTTGTTTTAAAATCAATGGCTCAAAATGTAACAGTTGATTCAAAATATCATTCTCCATTGGGGATCCCACTTCAACTGAGCGCAATTTTTGGAGATATGCGTCCAAATCATTTTCATATGGGGCTTGATTTTAAGACAAATCAAAGAGAGGGTATTCCAATTCATTCCATTTCAGATGGATTCATATCGCGAATTCGAATTGCACCCACCGGTTATGGTAGAGTTTTATATATTGATCACCCAAATGGAATTACAAGTGTATACGCTCATTGCTCGTCGTTCTCAGGCAAAATAATGGAATTCCTTGAGCCATTTCAAGTGGAAGCATTTTCGAACAACATCGATTTGAAATTGCGAAAAAATGAGTTACCAATTCAAAAAGGAGAACGAATTGCACTTTCAGGAAATAGCGGGTCTTCAACTGGGCCGCATTTGCATTTTGAGATACGAGACACAAAAACAGAACACGGTTTAAACCCACTGCTCCAAGGCTTCAATATATCTGACAATTCACCACCTATGATTCAAGCAATAAAAATTTATGCTGTTGATGAAAAAGGTTATCAAATTCCAGGAAAATCCATGATTATCAATGTACAGAAAACCAAAAATGGTTATTCAATCCCAGGAAACAAAATTAATTTAACCAAGGATTTTATTCCTGATTATGGACAATTAGCGTTTGCGGTATCTGGTTCCGATCCCATTGGATCTGCGGGCACTTTTGGGCTTTTCGAAAATAGTTGTTTAGTTGGCAACGACACGTTATTTCAATCCATTTACAAACGAATTTCATTTGACGATTCAAGGTATGTAAACAGTCACCAGGATTTGGATGAATATAAAAAATCAAAAATGCGCTTTCACAAGCTCTTTAAAACCGCA
>JBILIY010000093.1:0-5390 GCA_044368815.1 Crocinitomicaceae bacterium | reverse complement strand
ATGCGTGTTATTTGATTTTAATTGTGCAATTAAATCATCAATTCGTTTGATTCCCAATTCAAGTGTTCTGAAAAAACTTTGTTCTTCTTCTTTAATTACTTTGAAAATCAGTTCTTTTTGATTGATTAGTTCCTGGTATGGATTCCCCATGATTTCTCCCAAAACCACAGATAAATCGCATAGGAATGGTTCTTTCAGTCCAAGTGTTTGATATCCATAACGAACAGCTCTTCTTAAAATTCTTCTAATTACATATCCAGCGCCATTATTTGATGGAAGTTGTCCGTCTGCAATAGAAAAAGCAATCGCACGAATGTGATCTGCAATTACGCGTAAAGCAATATCTGTTTCTTCAGATTTTCCGTAAGAAATCCCTGAAACCTTAACCATGTGCTGAATCAGAGTCTGAAATAAATCGGTGTCGTAGTTACTTTGTTTTCCTTGCAAGGCCATGGAAAGACGTTCTAATCCCATACCTGTATCGACATGGGTTGCTGGAAGTGGTTCTAGACTACCATTCGCCTTGCGATTAAACTGCATGAAAACGTTATTCCATATCTCAATAACCTGAGGATGGTCGTTATTAACCAAAGTCAATCCATCAACTTTGTTTCGCTCGTTTTCGTCTCTTAAATCTACATGAATTTCAGTGCAAGGACCACAAGGACCTGTGTCACCCATTTCCCAAAAGTTATCTTTTTTGGATGCAAGAATAATTCGGTCTTCCGAGATGAACTTTTTCCAAATCAAATAGCTTTCTTCGTCTTTCGGAACATTGTCTTTTGCATCACCTTCAAAAACAGTGACATACAATTTTTCTTTAGGTATTTTGTAAACTTCAGTTAGCAGTTCCCAAGCCCAAGCAATTGCATCTTCTTTGAAGTAATCTCCGAATGACCAATTTCCGAGCATTTCAAACATCGTATGGTGATACGTATCAACACCAACTTCCTCTAAGTCATTGTGTTTTCCTGACACGCGCAAACATTTCTGCGAATTCGCAACACGTCTTTCCTTTGGAGTTTGATATCCCAAGAAAAAATCTTTGAATTGATTCATTCCCGCGTTGGTAAACATCAATGTCGGGTCGTTTTTTACAACCATTGGTGCTGAGGGAACGATATGATGTCCTTTACTTTCAAAGAAGTCGAAGAATTTTTGACGGATTTCGGAAACGGTCATTTTATGATTTTGAAAGGGCAAATTTAGGAAAAAGGCTGCTTATCCAATTGGATTTACTTAATTAGTATGTATTAGTTTTATTTTTGTCTTTAGAATGAGATTAAAAAAATCCCCTAATTTTACAAAAAAAGTTGTGATGAAAATTTTATTTTATCTTTTCACTTTGTTCTTTCTAAATATATTTTGGGCGCAGGATGGTGTATCAACAAAATCGAAAAAGAAGAAAAAAGAAAAGCAAGAAACTGGTTGGAATTACAACGGTGAGTTTGAAAAATTTGAACCAATTGAACAGGAAACTGCTCCTGGAATGGTTCTCGTTGAAGGAGGATTTGTAAGAGGAATGCCACTGCCAATGGACCTGAATTTTTCAAAAAGTGATTCACTAATAATTAAAACTAGATCAAAGAGCACTTCATATTCTATATCATCTTTTTACATAGCGGAAAATGAGGTCACCAATAAAGAATATCGTGAATTTGTGGATTGGGTTAAGGTACGAAAGGCAATGGATATGTTGGCAGCAAATTATCCTTCAAAACGTTTGATTAACGGTAATTATAATGAAGAAATCCCGATAGATTGGAATGACCCAATACTGTTAAAATATTTTTACCAAAAAGAAACAGAAAATAAAGGCACTTTTAGAATAAATACACAAGAACTTTATTTTAATTATGAAATCACTAGAAATGATTCATTAAGAAAAATTGATAAAATAAAAACAGCAATCTATCCTGACACACTTTGCTGGTTGAGGGAATATGATTTGAAAAATAAGATTGGAATGATCAACTATTTTAGTGATGCGAAATACAATGACTATCCTGTTGTCGGAGTAACATGGAATCAAGCAAATGCTTACTGTCAATGGCGCTCGGACCGATTAAATGAAAACATATTGCTTCGTGAGAGAATTTTAGAGAAAAAATCCTATTATTTCACAACTGAATCCTATTTAAATACCGAATCTACCTACAACGGTCGAAATGTTAGGAAAGAGGAAGGTATTTTATTGCCTAATTTCCGTCTCCCAACTAATGCAGAATGGCAGTTTGCGGCCGTACATTTGGATGATTCTAGCAATGTCAAGCATTATTATCCCTGGGGGAGTAACGAGGTTCGAGATAAAAAGGGAAGATGCCAGGCCAATTTTGGAAGAATCTTGGATCAAAATGGATTGATTATTAAAACGCAGGCCGAAGATGGGTTTTTATTTACGGCTCCTGTAGGCTCGTTTAATCCTAATCAAACTGGATTAAATGATATGGCAGGAAATGTATCTGAATGGGTAGAAGATTTTTTTAAGTTAAATGAGGATTTTTTGTTTAAAGATTTGGATTCAAATACTGCATTTCGGGTTGCCCATAGAATTCTTAGATCTTCACAGTACATAGATTCAACGAAACAATTCTATAGAAATTTGATCGAAGAGTACATTAATGAGAGGATCAAGTTTGAAACTATTTATTTTAACAATAGCCCAGTTAAAATTGTTAAGGGAGGAAGTTGGGCTGATGGCTCACTTTATTTAATGCCCGGTGTTGACACATTTTACAAAGAAGATTCAGCATCTGCAAGAATTGGCTTTCGAGTTGCTATGGATCGAGTTGGAAGTCCTTCAAGAAAAAATCATAAACGAAAAAATAAACGAATTCGCTAGTTACAAACTAATTGCGTGAAAGCCGAATTTCAACTCGACGATTTCGTTCTCTATTTTCTGCGGAAATAGGTTCAGTTGCTCCTTTTCCTTCGGAGCTCAATCTTGATTTTTTGATCCCTTTGCTAACTAAATAATCCACAACAGACATTGCTCGTGCTTCACTGAGTTTTTGATTATATTCATCTGAACCTTCGTCACTCGTATGACCAATGAAATGCGCATTTAAGGTGGTGTTTTTATTGAGGAAGTCTTTTAACTTATCCAAGGCTTTTTTAGATTCAGGTAAAAGTTTGGCATCGTTAAAACCGAATTGCACTGCTTTCATTAATTTTTTCAAATCACATGATTCTGAAATTTTTTCTTTCCCGAAATATGGAAAAAGCGTTTCCTTCTCCGGAAATAAATACAGTTTAGCGGTATCGTTTATAATTCTTCCCAAATACTGTTCTGAACCCTGGGTGTTTTGAATGTTAGTTTTCACGTTTAGAATGAAACTGCTATCAGATTGCCACTGCAGGTTGTTTGCTCTTATTTCGTAACCCCACGTCGACTTTCGCAAGCAATACGTAATTTCATCTTCGAGGTAGCAATCAGGAAGGATGACAAACTGAAGCATTTTTTTATAATCGCCCACAAGGTAATACCCTCTGATTATTCTTGATATATCAGCGCCCATTGGAGACATGAATGGGTTTCGCCAGTTTGCTTTGACTTCATGAACTTCATTTTTATCCTCATCGACCTGATCCAATCCATCTAATTTTTCAATTTTAGATTTCGGGGAATCTGTGCAGGATAATAGATGAGTGATTATCAATAAAGCAAAAAGTCGACAAAATAGTTTCATTTTTTAAAATTAGTAATTAGAAACTTTTTAATTGATCTTTTGTGAAGTCTATTTGAGGAGTATCTAACGTTTCGCCAAAATTAAGATCATACCATGGAGAACCTACTTCATTTGGATTATTAAGAATTTCTATTTCTTGCGCTGGAGTAAAGCTCTGTGCAAGCATAAATTTTACTTTTCCTTCGGAATTCACACATTTATCAACTACAATAATTGCATGCCCATACATTCGTCCCTGCCAAGGATAGATGAAAACGTCCCCAATTTCCAATTTTTCAATGGGTTTGGATATCAATTGCTTATTCAATGAGGTTGTATTAGCGACATTGAATAAAGCTTCCAAATAATTCCAAAAATTATCCTTGTTCGGTTCCCTTCCATTGAGCCAAACGATATATCCTAACTTCTTTCCACTTGCCGTTAAAAATGAAATTTCATCGTGTTTTTTTTGGCTGAATAAATATTCTGCTCGCAATCTCATTACTGCGTCCGCACATTGATGTAGGTCTTTTTTTCCTATCGATAAATCGACAACACCAAGATAAATCCCATAGTTTTCTTTTATGCTTCCATCAAATAAATGAACGAGCGCCCCATTCTTTTTTAAAGGGAGATTTTGAAGGAAATTTTCAAATGAATTGGGATTGTATTCTTTTCGCGTAAATCCACTTGGAACATTGAATCGTGTTTTAATTGTTGATCCGTTGGGATTAATTAACAGTGCATTATGCTCGGCAGATTCCATTTCATTGGAAATATCATTTTTGCTCGGATTTTTTTGGGATTTATTTTGCGAACAGGAAACGATTATAAAAATTACACTAATTGTGAGGATTGATTTTATCATGGTTATAATTTTTTAAATGATTGAAGATTAATCCAAAAGTGTCCTTTGAATCCAAAATTTTAATTGCTTAAGATCACGTTGCACATTTTTTCGTTGATCAATTAATCCAATAGCAAGTATAATGGCAAAAATAAACACCCATTCAATTCTTGGGCTTGATTTCTTTTGAATTTTTGATCTGATTTCATCATGGTGCTCAAAATTGCTGAATTCAAAAACCTCATAAACCATATCTCTTGGCTTTAAGATAGATTGGTAGTCCACAAATATGCCATCGCAAAGAACGGTAACATGGTCAAATGTTAGAACCAAATAAACGCCCTGGTGAAATTCTTTATGGACGCGTTGTATAGTTAACGTTTCGTTAAGCTTGATTTGTTTAACCTTTCCGTTAAATGAAAAATTCTTGTTTCGAATCATTCTTTTCATGGAATTGGTAAAATTTTCGGGTCCATTTCGTTCCGGCCGATCGAAAAATCCGCGCGAGAATCCGTGCGCTTCATCATAAGAGATACCAAATAGAATTGAAAATGCTTTAACAACACAATCGTTTGTTTCGTAATTGCGGTAACGTGACTCGGATAATCCTGAAATGAATTGGTCCGGATGAATGTATGTTAATCCCATTTTCTTTTCACAATGTTAAAAACGAAAATAATTCATTTTGTAACAAGTTAGTTTGTATTTAGAAGAATTAAATAGGAAAAGAAAATGAAAGAAAAAAGGGTAAGCTACTCTTATCGCACCGCTACAACCTCATACCTTTGCTACGTTCCCGTCCTGGAGGATTAAGAGGGAGCTGGTCGTAAAAGACTTACCCCAGCACAAAGTTAATCAAATATTCAGTTTTCGAT
>JBILIY010000195.1:0-3901 GCA_044368815.1 Crocinitomicaceae bacterium | reverse complement strand
GAAACGAAATGAAATGACTGTTTCGGCTGTTTATGCACCAAGTCAGTCATTCAATGCCACTTTTACGGAGGAACTATTCACCGCATCCAATATCAATACATTGAGCACCTATGATACGCTTGATTTCGTTGAAACCGACGGAAAAGCAAGACTTGGTATAGAGAGTAAATATGGTTTGTCTTATCAATTGTCATTACCAGATTGGAAGCGTAAAACCCGTATATTACATCCTCAATTAACCATTTTAGCTTCGTACACTTCCATTGCCGCTTCTTCCCACGATTTTCCTAATCTAGCAACTTGGAACAATTTAAGTGCTTCTAAATTTGGTTTAGGCATTCAATTTAAACCAGAAGCCAAATTGTATGAAAATATTTCAACGCTTAAATTTTTGGAGAAAATTTCTTATCGAATAGGTGCTTATTCTTCCCTTTTACCTTATTCTACAAATTCCGGAACGCAATACAATGAGCAAGCACTTACTGTTGGTTTTGGTATGCCAATTATAGCACAGCAAGGACTTTCATCCCTAAATTTATCTGTTTGTTTAGGAAAAAGAGGAGTCAATGAGGTTGGTTATACTTCAGAAGAATTTTTATCTTTTAATTTTGGTCTTGTCGTATCTCCTTCCAGTTTTGACCGTTGGTTTAGAAAACGTAAGTTGGATTAAATTATGAGATTTCCTCTTATTCATTTATCATTTTTCATCTTGTTATTCTTTTCTTGTGAAAATGACTTGGAAACGATTAAAAAAATTACATTCGATTCTAAATCTCCTGATGAGACCACGAAGAATTTGAAGATGATCTACTCTGATTCAGGTTATGCCAAGGTCGAAATATACGCTGCTTTGGCTGAAACGTATAGAAACAAAGAGTCAGTCACCAAAATTAAAGATAGCTTGCGCGTTAATTTTTTCTCTGAAAAGGGTGAAGTAGTTTCTACTTTGAGCGCTCGTTACGGCGAGATCAATTATACGAAGGGGACAATTCTTGTTCGAGACTCTGTGCGCTTGTACAACTTTGCAAAGAAACAAACATTAGAAACTGAAGCTTTATTTTGGAATCAAAAAGATAGCTCGATCTATACACTTTCGCAGGTCATTATTAAATCGCCGAAAGGAACCGTTCTGGGGGATGGGATTCGAACAAATCAAAGTTTTAGTAAATACGTTTTACTCAAACCATCGGGTAGGGTAGAGTTGGAAAAGGAATTTGAAATTGATTAATTTTTATCTATGATTACATACGCTAACATCATGCGCTATTTTTGGCTAGTAGCCTCTATTCTCATGTTCATTGGAATTACCTATTTTGGGTTAAAAGAAGGATTTGAGAATTGGTGGTATAATTACATTTTTGCAGTTATTGCGCTGTTTGCTTTTTTACTCCGAACTTTTATGATTCGTCGCATGAAAAAACACATGGAATATTTGAATGAGCAGAAGGTAAAAGTGGAGAACACAAAAAACTGATTTCCATTCGTCCTATTTATTTGCGATTCCTACTGATAATTCTATCGATTGCGTAATTTTCTCAAAATAAACCATTCTTTCAAACTATTTTTGATCTTGCACGTAACAAATTCACCTTATTAATTGTCTTACAATAGAATGCGCCATTTTCTTTTAGTTGTATTTAGTTTTCTAAATGTCATATTGTTTGCGCAGCAATTTGTTCGTGGGACCATTTCCGATGAACGCAATGTAGCAATTCCTTTTGCTAAGGTTTTTGTTAAAAACAGTACGGACCAACGAACCGTTTCTGATGAAAATGGAAAGTACGAGTTGTCGGTGATGCCAGGTGAATATTTTTTGGTTTTTAGTGCTACGGGATTTCAAGACAGAGAAGCGTATGTGAGCCTAAATAACGCTGACATAGTTCGAGATATTCAATTATTTCCAATTAAAATTCAAGAATTGCAAGGTGTTGAAGTGACCGTGAAGAAAAGTAATCCTGGTCGCGAAATCATGTTGGAGGTTGTTAAGAAAAGGGAACAGATAAATCCATGGAATTATCCTCATACCGTGGATGTTTATATCAAAGCATTCGAAAAGTTAGATATTAAGGAAAAAGAGAAGAAATCAGAAGAAGAACGAACCGATGCTGATCCTCTTGAAAGTGGAGATAAGAAGGATAAAAAAATGAGTTGGACGGATAAAATGAACCTAGTCGAAGTTCAACTTCAACGAAATTATGCTCCTGGTAATAAAGTAAAGGAAATAAGAAGTGCCTATACGCTTCGTGGAACTGATCAATCACTTTATTACACAACAACCGTTAAATCGAATTTCAATTTTTTTGAAAACTTATTACATCTAGATGATTTGCATCAAACACCAGTTAGTTCACCCATATCGAGTCCTGGAATTCTTTCATACAAATATCGTTTATTGGAAAAGTATGAAGAAAACGGGAAAATGATTTCCAAAATTAAAATAATACCAAGAAACACGGCAACAACTACGCTTGAAGGATTTATTTGGGTCATTGATTCCGTTTGGTTGGTTCAAAAGCTTGAATTAACTATGAACAAAGGAAATTTGTTGGTGTATGATTATTTCACCATTAGCCAAGAATTCGATCATCCCGGCGATTCAATTTGTGTTCTTAAAACGCAAACGTTAGACTACGGTGTGAAATATAAAAACGAAACTTCGAAATGTCAAACAACAGCTTTGTTTTCCAATTACAACTTTCAGCCTTCATTCTCTAACAAATTTTTCAATACTGAGGTTGCTGTTACCGAGAAAGAAGCCTACGAAAAAGATAGTTCATTTTGGTCGAATGTAAGGCCTGCAACCTTAACGGATGAAGAACGAAAGTTTATCATAGCAAAGGATAGTATTAAAGATTATCAAAACCGAAAGGAATATTTGGATTCGGTGGACAAAATATTCAATAAGGTGACTTTTCTAAAAGTACTTTGGTTTGGAGTCGATCATCGTAACCGTGCGGAACGCTACCAATGGACGATTGGTTCAATTGCAACGGTGGTTCAGCCTGTATTTATTGCTGGGCCGCGAATTACACCAAATTTCGATTATTTCAAGAAATGGAAAGATGAACGAACGTTGGATTCATATACGCGGATATCGTATGGAATTTTAAATAAAGACTGGAAAGGTGATACGTGGTGGAAATATCGTTTTGACCCCTTTCACATGGGATTTTTAAGGGCTTCATTCAATCATGATTTTGATGCCATCCGAACTTTTGATGCGATCTCACAAGTTTATAAACGCGAAAATTTCATTGAAGCAACAAAAATGCGATTGAGTCTCGAATACGAAGTTATTAATGGATTATATATTTCAGCGGATGGCGAGTTTTCAGAACGCCGAAGTTTGAAAGATTATACGTTTGTAACCATTTTTGATAATTCGCTTCCAAATAATGAACCTCTCGACTTTAAGACCTATCAGGCTTTCGTTTCCAATTTTTCAGTCAGTTACGTTCCTCAGCAAAAATACATGCGTGAGCCTTATCGAAAGGTAATTTTGGGTTCTGCTTGGCCGACATTTTCAGTTTATTATCAAACTGGAATTCCTAAGTTGTTTGGAAGTGATGTAAATTTTCAATACATGCAATTAGAAATGATGCAAACCTTTAAAATTGGAACATTGGGGACTTCTAATTACCGATTAGCTGGAGGTAAATTTTTAACATCTCAGATTGTAAGAGATCCCGATTTTAAATACCAACGAAGAAGTGATCCAATTTGGTTTTCAAATCCTTTGTATTCGTTTCAAGGTTTGGATTCGACTTTACCCTCTTTGGATTTAATTCTTGAGGCACATTTTGTTCATCACGACAATGGCGCCATCTTAAACAAGATTCCATTTATGAAAAAAACTCGAATTGGCTTGATGGCGGGAGCTGGAGCTTTGTGGGTTAAGGAA
>JBILIY010000106.1:0-5138 GCA_044368815.1 Crocinitomicaceae bacterium | reverse complement strand
AGGTTACAGATTCGCTAGGGTTTTACTCCTTTTTGGTTCAGACGGGTGATTCAGTTAAACTATCCTTCGTCTATGATGATTTAAAGGAAGTGAGAAATGTATTCATTCTTCAAAACGAGGATGTAAGAATCCCTGCTATTTACTTCCCTGTTCTCCCTCAAAAAGAAATCACTTTTTTACAGTCGAAAGTGGATCCTTTTACCATAGAGAAAATGCCGTTAATTGACTTTCAGAAACTTTCAGGAGGAGTTGAAAGGGCTTTGGTGTTAACGACTGCGGCTACATCCAATAATGAATTAACAAGCAATTACAATGTTCGTGGTGGAAATTACGATGAAAACTTAGTTTATGTCAATGGTTTCTTGGTTTATCGGCCATTTCTGACGCGCAGTGGTCAGCAAGAGGGTATGAGTTTTATCCATTCATCGCTTGTGGAGTCAGTTCGTTTTTCAGCAGGCGGTTTTGATGCGCAATATGGGGATCGGCTCAGTTCTGTTTTGGACATAACGTACAATACACCCAAAAAATTCGGAGCATCTGGTCTTGCTTCGCTTCTTGGCGCAGAGGCTCATGTGGAACAGGAAATTTCGCATCGATTCAATTATCTGGTAGGTGCGCGATATCGCTCGAATGGTTATTTATTGAATTCTCTTCCAACAAAAGGTTCTTACAATCCTGTTTTTGCGGATGCTCAAATGCTTTTGAATTACAATTTAAATGAAAAATTAACGCTCAGTTTTTTAGGTCATTATTCGAGTAATGATTTTCGTTTTAGTCCAGAAACATCCGAAACAGACTTTGGTACTGCTAATGAAGCCTATTCTTTCCGCATATATTTCGATGGTCAGGAAAAGACGCGTTTTCAAACGATGATGGGAGGTTTAGCACTGAAGTGGGTGCGGAGTAAGCGAACAAAACTTGATTTCTATGCATCAGCATTCAATTCCGATGAACGAGAATATTTTGACATTCAAGGACAATATTACATCAATGAACTCGAGACCGATCCATCCAAAGAAGAGTATGGTGACTCAATTGCTGTTTTAGGTGTTGGAACTTTTTTAAATCACGCGAGAAATCGACTGAATGCAACCATTTTCAGTGTTTATCACAACGGCGAACATCAACTTTTTTCAAATTTCACCAATGCTTCGAATAAAACATTTAAAGTTTCAACACTGAAATGGGGTGTTCAATTTCAACAGGATCATTTTACAGATGTCCTCAGTGAGTGGAAAATGATTGATTCTGCTGGTTATAGTTTACCCCAAGCTTCACCGAATCAAGTTGAACTTTTCGAAACCATCAAAGGTAATCTAACTTTATCAACGTTTCGAATAAGCGGCTTTGCGCAATGGAACACGAGTTGGTCTGATTTGAAAAAAGACTTTAAGGTAGTTCTTTCGAAGAAAATTAAAAAAGGAAATTCAAAAGAAACTAAAACGTATGAATCAATAATACCTGAGTCAAATAGTAAGTTCGCGCTAGCACTTGGAATTCGAGGAGGGTACACGCAAATTAACAATGAACCTTATATTACTCCAAGAGTTTCGTTGACTTATTTTCCGCGTTCTTACATGGTTAAAGAGGATCGCATTGTTCGAAGAAGTATGAGTTATCGATTTTCTTCCGGACTTTATTATCAACCACCTTTTTATCGTGAATTCCGAACGTTCGATGGACTACTGAGAACGAATGTGAAGTCTCAAAAATCACTACATATTGTAGCTGGGACTGATTATTATTTTAATATGTGGGGACGAGAAAAACCGTTCAAATTAACGGGAGAGCTTTTCTACAAATACTTATGGGATGTGAATCCGTATGAAATTGATAACGTTCGAACGCGCTATTTTGCCGAAAATAATGCGGTTGCTTATGCTTATGGAGTTGACATGAATATCTATGGTGAATTTGTTAAAGGTATTGAGTCGTTTTTCAAAATGGGAATTTTATCTACGTATGAAGATTTAAATAATGATTCATACAAAGAATATTATAATGCAGCAGGAGAAAAAATTATTTTTGGTTTTAGTGAAGATCAAGTGGTTGTTGATAGCGCTACGATTTATCCTGGTTTTATTCCACGTCCTACAGATCAAATTTTTACGTTTGGAGCCTTGGTTCAAGATCAAATGCCTGGATTGGAAAATTTTACGGTACAAATGGGCTTGCAGTTTGGTTCTCCGATTCCTTATGGCCCACCAGATAACGATCGTTATAAAGATGTCTTGAGAATGAAATCCTATTTCCGTGTCGATTTAGGTCTTTCGTATGATTTCATGAAAACAAAAAATCAAAAAGTAACTTTCTGGACGAAGAACTTTACAGATGCTATTATTTCATTGGAAGTATTTAATTTACTTGGAATTAAGAATGTTCTTTCCAAACAATGGATTCAAGATGTAGAAGGTCGTTATTATTCAATTCCAAATTACCTAACTGCAAGAAGATTTAATTTGAAATTAATCGTCAGGTTATAAGGCTGACCTTTCAATACTCTTCAGGACGCTGAAAATTCCCTTCCTAAATTCCCTTTCATAGGTGAAATTCCCATCTTTAAAAATGAAGGTTTAAAGCCGATAAACATCAATTCTAAGTAGTACCACTTAGCCCTCCTCGTCAAAACACATAAATCGGCATGTGTGTGAGGATGTATTTTGCTTTGGTATTACATAATATATGGGTTAAACCCTTGTGAGTTGCTGCAACTTTGTCTCAGATAACAAAACGAAACAAAATGAAAACTTCAGTTCGCAACTTCATCACAAGCATCTTCATCGGAGCAACAGCAATCAACGCAAACGCTGAGAACATCACAACTGGATCTGTGGTTAACACAAACAATCAAGAAGTTATCACATACGCAGTTCACCACACAACTTGTGCGAACACATCAAACGGAAGCATCGACATCGATGTAACAAACGGAGCTACTTACGCTTTCTCTTGGGACAACGGAATGAATGCTGAAGACATCAACGGATTGGCAGCTGGAACTTACAGAGTGAAAATCGAGACAAACGAAGGAGAGATTTTATTTGCTTCTTTCGATGTTGAAGCACCAGAAGTATTAGAAGGAATGATCTCTCAAGACAACTTTCTTAATGCGACAAGTTTAGATTTGTTCGTTCAAGGAGGAACAGCACCATACACTTACAGCTGGAACAACGGAGCAACAACAGAAGACTTAATGGACATTACAACAGAAGGTGTATACGAAGTAAACGTAACAGACGTTAACGGATGTCAATTGAACATCGGAACATACGTTGCTACAGAAGCTGCAAGCATCACAGAAGAAACTGCAACTTTTGAATTATATCCTAACCCATCTAACGGAAATGGAACAATCACTTGGAACAATGCTACAGTTGAGCAAATCAACATCGTGAACGCAGCAGGACAAGTGGTAAACAGCGTAAACGTTCAAAACACAACAAATGCAACCTTCGACGGATTGACAGCAGGAGTATACGTTGCTCAATTGGTTTCAGCTGAAACTACAAACACAATTAAATTCATCGTTCAATAAGAACCTTCATAGTCAAGTTTAGTTAAAAAAACGCCTCAATTGGGGCGTTTTTTTGTTCTTCTTTTATATCAAGAGGAGACTAATCATGGCAAAGTCCTTGAATGATGTGAAACGTATCATGTGCCTCGGCAATCTTCTTTGTTAAAACATCCGTTTTCGCATTTTTACTTTTGAGTTTATCCAATTCATCACATTGTTTAATCAACTTGACCAATGCCTTGTTAATTTCTTCCTTTTGCAAGGGAAGGGGAGGTGTGGAGTTTTTAAGTAAAATTGCCTTTGCAAGTAATTCACCACTTCTCTTTTTTAATGGCTCTAAATTTCCTGTTTCTGAGGGGTGAAAAACTTGCGACATAACACGATGAAAATCTTTTAGTTCAGGCCATGAATCTTTTTCTATTTGCCCTAAAAGCGGGTCATTTAATGCCGATTTGTATTTTTCAGAGACAACTCCCCAATCAATAAGATTCCAAATGGCTCCTAAATAATCTCCACGTTTATTTTGATACTTTAAATAATAAGCGTGCTCCCAAACGTCTATTCCTAAAATTGGAATTCCACGTTCTTTAACAACGTCCATAATTGGATTATCCTGGTTTGGAGTGCTCGTAACAATCAATTTTTTTTGAGGTGTTACAACCAACCACGCCCATCCGGATCCAAAACGAGTTGAAGCCGCTTGGTTTAATTTAGCCTTGAGCGAATCGATATGCCCAAATTGATTTTTAATCGCATTGTCCAAATCCGAACTGATTGGATTTGTCTGTTTGTCTTTAGGAGTGAGAATTTCCCAAAACAACGTGTGATTAAAATGCCCTCCCGCATTATTTCGAATCGCATCAGAACGAAAGCTTGCATACATCATTAAATCATTAAGACTTGATTTTTCTAAATTAGTTCCTGCAATTGCTTTGTTCAAATTAGTAACGTAAGCTTGATGATGCTTACTATGGTGAATTTCCATCGTCTTGGAATCAATATAAGGCTCGTATTCCTCATGTTTGAAATTTAAATTCGGAAGATTGTATGTTTGTGCATAACTCATAAAATGCGAGGCGATTACGCCAATAAAAAAGAATAGTCTCATAAGTTGAATTTTTACGAAGTTAATAATTCTAGAAATTCTGCAGATCCACCATTCGCATCGCGATAAAGGCTTTCAAAACGCGATCCCCAACGCCAGGGACTTCCACGTGTATCAAATAAATACCAGATGCAACAGGAATATTAGCGTGATTTGTCAATATCCAATCTTGGTAAGTGACTGGACTGTCTTTTTCAATGCGCTGAACTAGCTTACCATTGGTTGTGTAAATTGAAATTGTACATCGTTCAGGTAAATTTGTGATTTTAACACGATTATCAATTTTGTTTCTTTCATATTCGGAAAACGCATTGTACGGATTTGGAACTACATTAATCATATCGAGTGCATCTTGCAAAGCACCAGTTACACCAAGTTCAGTTGCTATTTCATCCATTGACCAAGAGTACATCGGTCGTCCGCCATTCTCTCCTGAACTTACGAAGTTTTTGTATTCCTTGTTGATTCGAAGTTTGATTGTGACATCTGTCGATAGTAACGTTTGATTTTGTTCCAACA
>JBILIY010000092.1:0-5521 GCA_044368815.1 Crocinitomicaceae bacterium | reverse complement strand
CAAATAAGGACGTAAATCGGAAATGAAATAAAATAAGCGCGATCTGGGAAATGAATGTCTTGTTGTGCCCAACGATTAGCAAGTACAAACAAACCAATCAAAGAAATAGAATAATCAAAGAGAGGTAAGCTTATTTTTTGAAAGAATCGATTTAGTATCGCAACCGAGGCTCTAAAATAAATGGCCAAATTTATTGCAATTGAGAACAATTTGGCGTTGTTTGCAGAAAGATGCTTTTTGGCGAAAATAACCATCGCTTTGTAGAAAACAAAGACATAATTCACAGAACTCTTTTTCGTGCTTTCACCCTTGTAATGAATGATTTTGGTCTCCGGATAATAATAATTCTTATATCCACCCAACTTAATTCGATAGGACAAATCGATGTCCTCGCCATACATAAAGAATGTTTCATCTAAATGACCTACTTTGTCCAATGTTTCTTTTCGCATTAACATAAATGCTCCACTTAAGACGTCGATTTCATTGATTTCAAATTCAGATAAGTAACCCAAATGATATTGACCGAATGTTTTTGATTTCGGAAACACTTTGGAAAGACCGAAAATTTTACAAAATGCAACCCATGGTGAAGGAAAACCTCTTTTAGATTCAGGAAGAAATTTACCCTTTCCATCAATCATTCGAACACCAAGACCGCCTGAATCGGGATGCTCATCCATAAACTTAATAGTTTTCTCAAACGTATCTTCCTCAACAACTGTATCGGGATTGAGCAGTAAAATATACTTTCCAGAAGACAATTGAATCGCCTGATTATTCGCTCTTGAAAAACCCGTATTTTCCTTATTTGCAATTAAAATGGCTTGAGGAAATTTTTCTTGAACCAATTCCACTGATCCATCAACACTGTTGTTGTCTACCACAAAAATTTCAACCCTCAAATTCTTAGATGCAGAAATTACGGAATTTAAACATTGTTCCAAGAAATAAACAACGTTGTAATTAACTATAATTACCGATAAATCAACTGTGGTTTTTGACATTAGTTTTTTACCGCGATGCAAGAAATTTCAATGTTTACGTCGAGAGGCAATCTAGCGACTTGAACCGTTTCACGCGCTGGGGGAATTCCTGGGAAATAAGATGCATAGATTCCATTTACAATGGCAAAATCATTTAGATCTTTTAAGAAAATGGAGCATTTCACAACATCTTCAAACTCAAATCCAGCCGCTTCAAGCAATTTTCCAATGTTTTTCAAAACTCGATGTGTCGCATTTTCGATTGAATCAATTTCTAAGATACCTGTTTCAGGGTTGAGAGGAATTTGCCCGCTAACATAAAGTGTATTGCCAGTTAAAATTGCTTGGCTGTATGGTCCAACCGGAGCTGGGGCATTTGGAATTTGAATCGCTTTTTTACTCATGGTAATTAGAAGTCTTTTGTTTTCTACTTTTGCAAAGTAACAAAATTCGTGTCACGTGAACTTGCTTGTAGTTGATTTTTATGACTCATTTACCTATAATTTGGTGCATTACCTTGAAGGATTAGATTGTTCCGTCACGACAATTTTGGAAGATCTAGTTGACTTGGATAAAATTGTAGAATTCGATGCCATTATTCTTTCTCCAGGGCCAGGATTACCAATTGAGAAAAAGAATCTCTTTACTATTTTGAAGATTTGCGAAGGAAAAATCCCGGTATTAGGAATTTGTCTAGGAATGCAAGGGATTGCTCAATACCTCAATTTGGAATTGGAAAATCAAAAACTAGTCAAACACGGTGTTTCTGAGGAGATTATGGTATTGAGTAAAAATGGACTATTCAAGGATTTGAATGATAAAATTTCAGTAGGTCTTTACCACTCTTGGAAAGTAAAAGATGCTCCAAATGAAACTATTTCAGCAATAAGCGCAACGAATGTTTTAATGGCTTTGGAATTTCCTGAAAAAAAACTTTACGGAGTGCAATTTCACCCCGAGTCTATTATGACGCCAGATGGAAAACATATTCTTCAAAATTTCATTTTAATGGCTAAAAGCTAAACAATTAACCTCTTTCATTTGTATCTAATCAAAATCAAATCAATGAAATTCTCTTTACTTATTCTTACAAACATTTTCATTTTCTTTTCTTTTGCTCAAAATGGTTTAATCAAGGGACGTGTATACAATAATTCAAATAATCAAGGAATTCCACAAGCGAAAGTTCAAATTGTTGAATTAACAAAAGGAACAATTACGGATGACAACGGTAATTTTGAATTTTCAGGAATCGCACCTGGAGTCTATTCATTTAAAGCAACAGCGCCAGGATTTAGAGAGTTAATACTTAATGAAATTACTGTTACAAATGCGAGATCTGTGGATTTAGAATTCGCGATGGAAGAATTTGTACTGGAAAATAAAGAGGTTGTTGTGAAAGCTAGTCCATTTGTGCGAAAAACAGAATCTCCTGTTTCCTTAAAAACATTAAATGCCACAGAAATCGAACGACTTCCGGGTGCTGGACGTGACGTGAGTAAAGTAATTGCTGCTTTGCCTGGTGTCGCCTCTCGAGCAACGTTTAGGAACGATATCATCATTCGAGGTGGGTCTCCAGGTGAAAATAAATTTTATTTGGATGGGATTGAAGTTCCAAACATCAATCACTTTGCAACGCAAGGAAGCAGCGGTGGACCCGTTGGACTTTTAAACGTGAATTTCATCCGTGAGGTGGACTTCTATTCGGGTGCTTTTCCTGCAAATCGTGCAAATGGATTAAGTTCAGTGCTTTCTTTCAAACAAAAAGATGGAAACAAAGATGCCTTAATTACCAATTTTGCATTGGGCTCAAGTGATATTGCCTTAACATTCGACGGACCACTTGGTAAAAAAGCCGATTTCATATTTTCTGCAAGAAAGTCTTACTTGCAATTTCTTTTCACGGCATTGAAGCTTCCAATATTACCTGAATACAATGATTTTCAGTATAAAGTTAACTTGAACATTAATGATAAGAACAAAGTTACTTTCATTGGATTGGGCGCGATTGATTTATTCCAACTTTACCAAAAAGTAAATGACAAAGTAACTGATTCGTTACAACGTGAATACAATGACTTCATTTTAAATAATTTACCTATTCAAAATCAATGGAATTATACAGTTGGTGTCAATTGGGTTCATTACTCCAAAAATTCTTACCAAAATTTCGTGGTAAGTCGCAATATGTTGAACAATACATCAACGCGATATAGAAATTTAATTGAAACTCCGGAGAATTTACTTCTGAATTATAACTCGTTTGAAGCCGAAAACAAATTCCGTTTCGAACATACATACACGAAAAACGGTTGGCGAGTAAATGCGGGATTCGGTTATGAATATGCAAGGTATTTCAATTCGACTTATAACAATGTTACGGTTCAAGGCTTTCCTGTTATAATTGATTTTGAGTCAAATTTGTTTTTGAGTAAAATGGCAGCGTTCGGTCAAGTTAGCAAAGGATTTTATAACGAACACTTGAATCTATCATTTGGTTTACGATCAGACTTTTCCAATTATTCGAAAAGCTTAATGAATCCGTTGAATCAACTTTCGCCAAGTTTGTCAGCAAATTATAGGTTCAACGAGCAATGGGCTATTAATGCGAATGTTTCTCGTTATCATCAGTTGCCATCTTACACAATTTTAGGATATCGTGATGCTAATGGAGTTTTGGTCAATAAAGAGAATGACTTGAAGTACATCAGTGCGGATCATTTTGTTTTGGGAACAGAATACCTAACGAAATTCAATGCACGATTTACGTTAGAAGGTTTTTACAAAAATTATCAGAACTATCCGTTTTCTATAAAAGATTCGCTTTCCTTGGCGAATGTTGGCTCCGACTTTGGTGTCGTTGGAAATGAAGCTGTAAATTCCAGTTCGGAAGGAAGAACCTATGGATTTGAGTTTTTATACCAGCAAAAAATGTTTAAAGGTTATTACGCGATTTTAGCTTATACGTTTGTTAACTCGGAATTCAAGGATAAAAATGGAAATTACGTTCCAACTTCTTGGGATAGCAAGCACATTGTTTCATTTACTGGAGGAAAAATATTCAAGAAAGGTTGGCAGTTCGGTTTCCGTTGGTTGTATTCATGAGGATCTCCATACACGCCATACAATATTGGAGTTTCCGCTCTAAAAGAAAATTGGGATATTAATGGTCAAGGTGTGTTGGATTATGGAAGATTAAATACACAACGAGAGGCAGCTTTTCATCAGTTGAATGTGCGTGTGGACAAAAAGATTTTCTTAGAGAAATTCTCTTTGAATTTTTACTTGGACATTCAAAATCTATATGGATATAAAACGAAAGTTGCACCAATTCTGTTAGTTGAAAAAGACGCAAATGGGGTTGCAATAACTGATCCAAATGATCCTACTCGCTACAAGACTAAATTAATTGCTAACACAAGCGGTATCGTGCAACCAACAATAGGGATCATCGTGGAGTTTGCAGCTAAGAAAAAGAAGAAATAAACTGCACGATCGATTTAATTAATTGTTTCAATAGAATTTCCAGAAAAATAATATTAGACGTTACTTATCTCAATCAAAATGAGAGTCATATACAACTTCGGAGTTCTCTTTAAATACGAAAAAAAGAAGTTCATTACATTCCATGTTTGAAATACGAAATTGGTAATTCAGGGTTTTCTGCAATATATTTATAAATGGATTCTTCTGTATTGTGTTTAGAACAATCATTTACGATAATTACTTCTTTTTCAATCGAATGAATAAGTTCAACTGCCTTAACACGATTCAAAATTAAATGAATAGTTGCCTGTTCATTGTAAGCGGGATAAACAATAGATAAATTTTTTCATGATGTAACAAATTTGTTAGCCATCGTTTGTTTTTAAAATCACAAATAATGAACGCAAAGCTTATGTTAATTTGTTTGGGAGCCATAACATTGGTTTCTTTCAATCATGTTAAGTTTGAGAATTTCCCGAGAGATTCAAAAATTGATCACATAGATTTCAGTATAAATCCATCAGGTAATGAATTTGTTAAGCCTTGTAATGAAAAGGCAGAATTGCAAATGATTGAAAAAATTAATGCGTTAAGAATCAAAAAAGGACTCAAGGCACTGAAATATGATAAAAAATTAACACTTGCAGCGCGCTATCACGCAGCAGACATGGCAATTGAGCGTTATTTCAAACATCACACCCATAATTACAAAAATAATGAATTGAAAGATGAACTTGATACATTCGATCGAGTATATAAATTTTGCGAGGGATCCGGGTATGCAAATACAGAAAACTGTGCTGCAGGAAATATATCCGTGGAAGAAACTTATTTACAATGGTTTCATAGTCCAGGACATTATGAGAACTTTTTAAATCCATATTCAACCCATATAGGAATAGGATATTATTATAATGAAAACAGTGATTATGGTGCTTATTGGGTAATGGATACCTCGTCTGAATAATGATAAAAGGGCTATCGTTTAAAAAGCCCCCTTAATATTGTTTGGATAAAAATTTATAAGTGAATCACCTCGCCATATGCAG
>JBILIY010000091.1:0-5554 GCA_044368815.1 Crocinitomicaceae bacterium | reverse complement strand
AAACAGCCACCAAAGGAAATTACAAGGTTAAAGTTTATTGTGATGGTACTTTAATCGGAACGGATAACTTTTCTCTTAAATAATATCAACAATGTCTGACGCTATCGAACAAGGATTCGTAGATTATTCTATCGCAGAAAGTGGAATCGCAACCATTACTTTTGGTCATCCTTTAAGTAATTCGCTTCCTGGAAAAATTCTTCAAAAACTAGCTGACACCATAGAAAAAATGGGTCAAGATACGTCTGTTAAAGTCATTATTCTTCAATCCACCGGTGAAAAGGCCTTCTGCGCAGGCGCAAGTTTCGATGAATTAATCTCCATAAAAGACTTGGAAACGGGAAATAAATTCTTTTCAGGTTTCGCAAAAGTGATTAACGCCTGTCGAAATTGTCCGAAATTCATTATTGGACGTGTCCATGGTAGAGCAGTGGGTGGTGGAGTCGGTATTGCTTCTGCTGTTGATTATTGCCTAGCGACCTCAAATGCGGATGTAAAACTTTCAGAGTTGGCAGTTGGAATAGGACCTTTTGTGGTAGGACCTGCAGTTGAACGAAAAATCGGATTGTCCGCTATGAGCGAGTTGGCTATTAATGCCACAGAATGGAGATCTGCAGACTGGGCAAAACGAAAAGGTCTTTACGTAGAATTATTTGACGATACGCATTCTCTTGACAAAGGAATTAATAAATTAGCCAATCAACTTTCAAAATCGAATCCTGAAGCAATGGCTATGCTTAAATCAATATTTTGGCAAGGAACCGAACATTGGGAAACATTACTTTCCGAACGAGCAGGAATGAGTGGCAAACTAGTTTTAAGTGACTTTACAATCAACGCAATTAATTCTTTTAAAAAGAAATAAATTTTTCTCTGATTTTTTTCTTCTTTTTCTTGTTATTAAAAACAATAGTTGTATCTTTGCACCCCTAATTTTAGGTAAATAAGTTTTTTTAATAAAGAGAAACCGTGGATACACTAAGTTACAAAACGATATCTGGAAATACAGAAACTGCTGATAAAAAGTGGTTTATAGTTGATGCTGAAGGTCAAACAGTGGGAAGATTAGCAAGTAAAGTTGCGAAAATCATCAGAGGTAAGTATAAAACTTGTTATACTCCTCATGCTGATTGTGGCGATAACGTTATTGTGATCAATGCTGAAAAGATTTCTTTTTCTGGAACCAAATTAGAGGACAAAGAATATGTTCGTTTCTCAGGTTACCCAGGCGGTCAGCGTTTTACTGCGGCGAAGGATATGTTGAAAAATCATCCTGAAAGATTGATTGAAAAAGCTGTTAAAGGAATGCTCCCTAAAAATACGTTGGGACGTCATTTGTACAGAAACTTAAAAGTTTATAAAGGGTCTGAGCACAAACATGAAGCTCAACAACCAACATCATTAAATCTTGACACTCTGAAATAAAAAATATGGAAGTAATTAATGCTTTAGGAAGAAGAAAAACCGCTGTTGCACGTGTATACCTGACAAAGGGAAAAGGTAATATTTCAATTAATAAAAAATCTTTAAACGAAATGTTTCCAATTGATGTATTGCAAGCAAAAGTAAATCAACCATTTATTCTAACCGAGACAGTAGGTCAATATGACGTTAAGGTAAATGTTGCCGGAGGTGGGATTAATGGTCAAGCAGAGGCTATACGATTAGGTATTTCAAGAGCATTAGTTGAAATTTCAGCGGACTACAAGCCTGTTCTAAGAGCAGATGGTTTAATGACACGTGATCCAAGAATGGTTGAGCGTAAAAAACCAGGTCAGCCAAAAGCACGTAAGAAATTCCAGTTCTCGAAACGTTAATCGAACTGGCTGTTTAGCATCCAAACTTTGGAGAAACTTGATTCTATTAATCCTCTCCTTTGTTGCTTTAATTTATTTAGGAACGTAAACACAAAAATAAAATGTCAAAATTAAATTTCGAAACCTTATTGGAAGCGGGTGTTCATTTTGGACACTTAAAAAGAAAGTGGAATCCTGCAATGGCTCCATATATTTTTGAAGAGAAAAAAGGAATTCACATCATCGACTTGAATAAGACCATTGTTCGCTTGGATCAAGCTTGTGCGGCAATGAAACAAATCGCGAAATCAGGAAAAAAAGTTCTTTTCGTTGCCACGAAAAAACAAGCTAAAGAAATTGTTGCTGAGCGAGTTTCTAAAGTTAATATGCCGTTTGTAACTGAAAGATGGTCTGGTGGAATGCTAACTAATTTTCAAACAACAAGAAAGTCCATCCGCAAAATGACGTCAATCGACAAAATGAAATCTGATGGATCTTGGGATACGTTGAACAAGCGTGAAAAATTATTCAAAACACGTCAACGTGAGAAGTTGGAAAAAACATTTGGTTCAATAGCAGAAATGACGCGTCAACCTGCTGCTATTTTCATAGTTGATATACTAAAAGAGCATATCGCATTAGCTGAAGCAAGAAGACTGAATATCCCAACATTTGCGATGGTAGATACTAATTCGAACCCAAAACTTGTTGACTTCCCTATTCCTGCAAATGATGATGCAACAAAATCTATTGCATTGGTTCTTGATGAAATTTGCAACGCAATTCGTGAAGGTCTTGATGATCGCAAGAACTTGAAAGGTGGTGATAAAGATGAAGCAACTGAGACAGTTGAAACTTCAACTGAGTCAACTGAAAACGCAGCAGAATAAATTTAATCACAAAAAATATTTAATATCATGGCTATTACAGCTTCAGATGTAAACAAATTGCGCCAACAAACAGGTGCTGGAATGATGGATTGTAAAAATGCTCTAGTAGAAGCAAATGGTGACTTCGAAGCAGCAGTAGATATTCTTCGTAAAAAAGGTCAAAAAATCGCTGCAAAAAGAGGTGATAATGAGGCAAGAGAAGGATTAATTATTGCTCAATCCACAAACGACGGTAAATCAGGAGTGATCGTTACTTTAAATTGTGAAACAGATTTCGTCGCCAAAAATGATGGTTACAAAAATCTTGTTCAGTCGATCGTTGATATCGCTTTAGAAAAGTTACCGTCTACGGTTGAAGAATTAAGATCACTTTCTTATGACTCTAAATTGAGTGTTGATGAAAAAATAATTGAGCAAGTTGGAGTTATTGGTGAAAAGTTAGATCTATCCAACTACGCAGTAATTAAGGCTGATAAAGTTGTTGCATATAATCACCCTGGAAACCAATTGGCTACTTTAGTTGGGCTTAACAGCGGTTCAGATGTTGTTGAAGACGCCGGAAGACAAGTAGCGATGCAAATTGCAGCAATGAATCCAATCGCCATAAATAAAGACGGTGTTGATGCACGTACCATCGAAAGAGAAATAGAAATTGGAAAAGAATTGGCTATTCAAGAAGGGAAACCTTCGGATATGGCTGAAAAAATAGCCATGGGACGATTAAACAAATTCTTTCAAGAAAACACATTGTTAAGTCAACAATTCGTTAGAGATAACAAATTGACTGTAGAACAGTTCTTGAGTTCGACTGAGTCTGGTTTAACAGTTTTAGACTTCAAGCGATTCTCATTGAGTTAAAAATTTAAAAAGCTATCTTAATCGATAGCTTTTTTTTTATCCTGTATATTAGAAATTATAAACGATTCATATATTTGTCATCCAAATGAATTACAAAAGAATATTACTAAAACTCAGTGGAGAATCTTTAATGGGCGAAAAGAATTTCGGTATTGATAACAAACGTATCAATTCTTATGCAATGCAAATAAAAGAAATTCACGAAATGGGGATTGAAATTGCAATCGTAATTGGAGGAGGAAACATTTTCAGAGGTGTTCAGGCCGAAGAGGGAGGCATGGATAGAACACACGGAGATTATATGGGTATGCTTGCTACAATGATAAATTCAATGGCTTTGCAGTCAGCATTAGAAACTGTTGGGGTTCATACGAGACTTCAATCTGCTATTGAAATGAAGGAAATAGCAGAACCATTTGTACGTAGACGAGCAGTTAGACATCTTGAAAAAGGTAGAGTTGTAATATTTGGAGCAGGAACTGGGAATCCATTTTTCACAACTGATTCAGCAGCATCACTTCGTGCTATTGAAATTAATGCGAATGTCATATTAAAAGGAACAAGAGTTGATGGGATTTATTCTGAAGATCCTGAAAAAAATAAAAATGCAGTAAAGTTCAACCATATTACTTTTGATGAAGTATATTCAAAAGGATTAAATGTTATGGATCTTACAGCGTTTACCCTTTGTAAAGAAAATAATTTACCAATTATCGTTTTTGATATGGATTCACCTGGAAATCTTAAAAAGATTATGTCTGGTGAACATGTTGGGACTATGGTTAGCAACTAAATTTTTTATAATGATTGAAGAATTGGAATTGATTTACGACGAATTTAAAAGTTCGAATGAAAAATCGTTAAATCACTTTGAAAGTGAACTAATAAAAATCCGTGCCGGAAAAGCTTCGCCATCTATGTTGCAAGGTGTCATGGTTGAATATTATGGGTCTATGACTCCAATACAGCAAGTAGCCAATGTCAATACAATGGACGCGCGAACAATCGTGGTTCAACCTTGGGAGAAAAATATGTTAAATGATATCGCAAAAGGTATTATGAATGCAAACCTTGGTCTAAACCCACAAAATAATGGAGAGCAATTGTTGATAGCCGTTCCACCGCTAACTGAAGAAAGACGAAGAGACCTCGTTAAACGGGCTAAAGCCGAGGCTGAAAATGCAAAGGTTGGGATCAGAAATCATAGAAAAGATTCTTTGGATATGATCAAGGATCTAAAGAAAGATGGACTTTCAGAGGATATGGAAAAAGATGCTGAAGAGGAAGTTCAAAAAATAACAAACGCATTCATAAAAAAAATTGAGGATCTTTTGGAAATAAAGGAGAAGGACATTATGACTGTTTAGCATACTATTTTCTCACTTATTAAAATTCTCGTACTCCCTAAAACAAAAAAACCAAACAGCTTGTGTTTGGTTTTGATAAATGATTTATAATCGGAACTAAATTCTATACTTTTTAAAGAAAGCGTCCCAATTCCAAATAAAATTAGCCATTACTTCATCCATTCGCTTCAAAAACAAAGGATTTGGTGCCTGCATTCTCTTGAAGTATTCATCTTGGAATTCGTTCAATTTATATTTATGAAATACAGCTTTTGACATTCCATAGATCCAATTTTTTGAAGGGTGATTTACACGCATAATGAAATTCTGATAGTCACGAATTAAATTGCGGAATGCGCCTATTTCCATATCGTAAATTTTCGCGAGTTTCTCGAAAATTAATCCCTCAACTCGAGCTGCTTGCTCAGCATCAAAGGTGCTTTCAAGAAATGACAAATTCCCAACAATACAAATCATTCCAAACTCACCATTATCATTTTCTGAAAGACTAGGAGACTTTACAAATGCCGTATCTTCATTGATCATTAAGGCAACTTCTTTAAATCCATTATCTACGCAATCAAAAATCGCGTTTATGAAAACATTCGCGACTTGGTTGTCAGAAAGTTTCTTTTTGATGATCGTGCTAAACATTTTACAATCT
>JBILIY010000090.1:0-5630 GCA_044368815.1 Crocinitomicaceae bacterium | reverse complement strand
CGACTGAAGGAATTGGGATAAAACCTTTATAAACTATTCAACCAATTCATCGTATCTACATTATCCGCATAATCAGAAAGTGATGGACATTGCGCCTTTCCAAACGGAATGTAATTTTTTCCCACAATACACTGAATGTCGTTTTTATGCTCTTCAATATAGTTGGTAACTTCGCTTTCGTTTTCATAATAATGATAGTACACCATAGAAAGTGGCGAGAACAATTCTTTGCTTTCTTTGAGTAAAAGAAAATTATTATCCAAGAAAACTGCTAGATTCATCAAATGAATCGCTTTGTTGTAATCATAATTGTTACCGTATTTTTTATTGTTGATTACCTCTCCTTGTTCAACGATTGCTTCGAAAAATCGATTCAATTCAAATCCCTTAGGCAACAACAAATGAGTCACATTCCTACAACCCCGACCGAAATAATCCAAAATGTCATTACCTAAAAGGGAAAGTTCATCCTTCGATTCATCACCATTCAATACAGCGATTGAAGTTCTGTTATGTCGGAATAAATGAGGGTATTTAGAAAAATACTGTTTGAAATGAAGTAACGAATTATTACTTCCAGTGGCGATAATCGCATCAAAGCCTTTTAAATTTCGATCCGAAAAAGTGATTCGTGATTCCAACTCCGGTTGAATCTGAATTAAAATTTCCGAAAGAAGTGGCAACAACTTATTGTCTTCAGAACTCAATTTGCAAATGACATTATTTCCAGAAGCCAAAACACATAAAAAATCATGAAAACCAACCAACGAAATGTTTCCGGCCATAATTACGGCAATATTTTTCGGATTATTGGTGTATTGATAATTTGAAAGCCAATTCATCAAATCTTTTTCATTCAGCCACGAGCTTAAATTTCGAAACGACTTTCTTGTCAACTCTTCAGTAAACCAGCCATTGTAATGATGTTGAGTTTGAATCACTAAATTTATTTCATCAAGTTCAATATCCGTCAAGCCAAGTTCATAGCCTTTCCATGGAAGATTATTTCCAACATGATCCATTATTTTTCCAAGCTGACAAAACGCCTGAATAAGTTGTTCTTTTCTCACGGAACAAATTTAACCACAAGAATTAGTTAAATAAGAAATTGCATTGAGTTTTTAAAAATTCTCATCTATTGAACAAAACAATCAGTTTTACGTTGTTATATTTGCAAAAAATAGTTGCTATGGCGATAATGATTACCGATGAATGTATCAATTGTGGGGCTTGCGAACCTGAATGTCCGAATAATGCGATTTACGAAGGAGGCGCCGAATGGAAATATGCAGACGGAACTACCTTGAATGGAATCATTACCACTTTGAATGGAGACGAAATTCTTGCGGACCAATCACAGGATCCCGTTAACATGGACGTTTACTTCATTGCTCACGAAAAATGCACGGAATGCGTAGGTTTTCACGATGAACCACAATGTGCTGCCGTTTGTCCAGTTGACTGTTGCGTGGATGACCCAGACTACCGTGAATCCGAAGACGAACTTCTTGCCAAGAAGAATTTCATGCATTTGTAAATTACCGCATGTTTTACCGGTTTTTACTACTGTTTTCTTTTTCCTTTTTTTTTGATTTAGGTTCAACTAATTACGCTCAAACTTACACCCAGCAATCCTTTGATTCTCTTTTAGTTAGGGCCAAGAAAATAAATTTATACCTTATTCCGGTCGGTTCAAAAAAAATCAATAGGAATATTACAAATCAGATTGGAAAACCATTTCAAAAAGCCAAAATAATTATCGAGTCGGCCGTTTTACCCGAATTAAAAATTGGAAATCGGATAAAATGGAATAACCCTTTCGCTGACCACAAACAATTTACAAAGGAAATGAAACTAGCTCGAAATACTTATTTTGAGCGCTTCGAAATAGAACCCAATTCCATCTATTTCTTCATTATACCCAATTATTTATCAGATTCAATTCAAGGCTATTCAATCCCCGGAAAATCGATTGCTTTTATTACTGAAAAAGGCATACAAAATCAAAATATAGTTAACTTAAACTTAGGTGCTTGTTTGGGTCTCAAATTTGAAACAGATTCATTAAATGTCATGAGCCCAATTGATACATTGGGAAAAGTGCTTAATTGGGGACAAAGTGTTCATCTTAGAGAAAAACTAACTTCATTTTCCATTTATGACGATTTTGAAAACGTGTCCGCCAATAATGGATTGGTTCCGAAATTTCTATGGGAAGCGAATGAAAATGGAGAAATTGAGTTCGATGCAAATGACCCTTTTTCAAGTTTGAAGCAAGGGGAATTAAATAATTCTTACCTCGTATACAGAAAAGTATCTAACCTACTATTTAAAGAGCTTTTTACAGTTTCAAATAATTCTATTTGCGCGATTCACTTAATCAGCGTTTTGATTACAATAACGCTCACGCTCTATTTTCGGAGAAGATTCAATCGGACAATCGAAGATAGCGGATTCTTCAAACGCGTTTCCATTCGTTTTATGAAATTGATTTTATGGGGTCTCTTCATTTCGATTCAAATAATTACTTTTTTGGCAGTTGATTTCTATTATGACAATAGTTATTTGAAGTCCATTTATCTGCGTGACTTTAAAGGACAAAACTTGGATGAATTGAAACCCAAGTTGTCAAATAAAAATTTATTTATGCCTAAATCGGCCAAAATTCAATTGAATCAGTGTTTTCAGAAAGAAGGAGAAGAATGGAAAGTCACAAAAGAACGAAAAGTATTATATTTTGAGCTAAAAACGATTAATGACAAGTGTATTGGAAAATTTGTCGGTTCAAAAAATAGATTGATATTAAAACCTGACCTGAAATTTCAAAAGAAATTTAGTCGAAATGCGGAATACCCTTATGTTGTTTTTAGTTATTTCAATGAAAAGAATGAACTAACCAAAAACGAAGTATTTAACCTTGAAGGAAAAAATATCACTTCAAAACTAATGTTGAATGATCCCGCCAAACGAATTTTAGTTTTTGTCAATGGTTACCGTCCGGTTTCAGTTAGCAATTCCTTGGAAGATAATTTGAAAGACATTCAAAAAAATGGGGTTGAATACCCAGATTCGAAGAATGTTTTGCACGATTTCGATCGTCATCAATACTGGACTCCTTGGAATGAAATCAATAATTTGTTTATTGATCGAATCAATCCATCTGAAATTTGGTATGCGGATGGACATCACTCAGTTGCCACATCCAATTTCGAATCTGTTGTTAATTTTTCAGCTATTTCCTCCGTTTATCCAACTACATGTAAAAATTTAAAAAAACACACTTGTTTTAAAACGAAGATTGCAGGTAACAAAACAGTAGAAACTTATTCCCTATTGGCAACAAAGTCGAACAAAGCAGGTTTCATGAAAAGAAGAAAATCAGGGAGAATTGCGGGAGCTAACCTGAACATGTTATTGAATGAATTGCCGAATTGTTCTGAAAACGACACACTTTTTATTGTTTGCCATAGCATGGGATATGCTTACTCCATGGGTATGATTCAAGACCTTAGAGGTAAAATAAATTTTGGTGGATTTTATATTTTGGCTCCCGAAAATGCCAGTGTTGGTAAAACGTTCATCAAAGAATGGAAAGAGGTGTGGCAATATGGCGCAAACTTTGAGCCTAAAAAAAGAAACGCTCCTTGTTTACAAGACGGTGTGGCTGTTCAAGTGAAAGCAAAAGGACTAAATAAACAAAACCGAGTGTTTTTCCCAATCGAAAAAGAACGGCAAATGGGATTCTTTAAAAGCCACTTTGTAGGTTATTACACATGGATTTTTGATATTCCAGAAGGTAAAAAAGGTTCTGTAAAAAAACATTAATTTCAGAAGACCTCGAAAGCAATTTAAATTGTTCAAAAATTGATTGATTTCACCAAATTACGAAGGTTAAAATAGCTTTATATTAATTACTTTTGCTTCACTAAAAATATTTCATGGAATCCACTTTGCAAAAAGAAGCGACACTCGAACAAGCAATTGATTTAGGACTGAGATCTGAAGAATTTGAAATGATTAAAGAAATTCTTGGTAGAACTCCAAATTTCACTGAGACTGCGGTTTATTCAGTTATGTGGTCGGAGCATTGTTCTTACAAAAATTCGATTTTATGGTTGAAAACGTTGCCAAAAGATGGCCCGCACATGTTGGTGAAAGCTGGAGAAGAGAATGCTGGTTTGGTGGATATCGGTGATGGACTTGGATGTGTTTTCAAAATCGAATCGCACAACCATCCAAGTGCATTGGAACCATATCAAGGCGCTGCTACTGGCGTTGGTGGAATAAATCGCGATATTTTTACAATGGGCGCACGACCAATTGCCCAATTAAACTCATTGCGTTTTGGAAACATCGAATCAGCTAGAACAAAATGGCTTGTGAAAGGAGTTGTGAAAGGAATAGGTGACTATGGGAACGCTTTTGGAATTCCAATTGTTGGCGGTGAAGTGTTTTTCGATGAATCGTATAACACGAATCCATTGGTGAACGCTTTTTCAGCTGGAATCATCGACACAAAAAAAACCATTTCAGCAACAGCAAAAGGACCTGGAAATCCAGTATTTATTGTTGGTTCAGCAACAGGTAAAGACGGAATCGCAGGCGCAGCATTTGCTTCTAAAGACATTACAGAAGATTCCGCAAATGATTTACCTTCTGTTCAAGTTGGAGATCCATTTATGGAAAAATTACTTTTGGAAGCGACGATGGAATTAGCCGAAACGGATGCTATCGTTGGGATGCAGGACATGGGAGCGGCTGGAATTACTTGTTCTACATGTGAAATGAGTGCTGCAGGAAATGTTGGAATGGAAATTCATTTAGACAAGGTTCCTACTCGTCAAGAAAACATGCTTCCATATGAAATTCTCTTGTCAGAGTCTCAAGAACGAATGTTAGTTGTTGTTCAAAAAGGAAAAGAATCAATTGTAAAAGAAATATTCACAAAATGGGATTTGCATGCCGAAGAAATCGGTCATGTGACGGACACTGGCCGCATTCTTTACTATATGAATGGTGAATTAGTGGGAGATGTTCCCGCTGAATCACTTGTACTTGGGGGCGGCGCACCACAATACAAAAGAGAATATAAAGAACCTGCTTACTATCAAGAATTCAAGAAATTTGATATTAATCAAGTCAAAAAGCCAACAGATTTAAAAGAGGTTGGATTCGCTTTGCTTCAAATGCCAAACATAGCATCAAAACGATGGGTTTATGAGCAATATGACTCAATGGTTGGCACTCGGAATATGACAACAAATCGTCCTTCTGATGCAGGTATTGTTAACATCAAAGGAACCAATAAAGCTTTGGCAATGACGGTAGATTGTAATTCTCGTTATGTGAATGCTGATCCGGAAATCGGAACAATGATTGCTGTTTCGGAAGCCGCTCGTAATATTGTTTGTGCAGGTGGAAATCCAAGTGCGATAACAAACTGTTTGAATTTCGGTAATCCATACAACCCTGAGTCCTATTGGCAATTTGTTGGAGCAATTAAAGGAATGTCTACTGCCTGTCTAAAATTTAAGACACCTGTAACTGGTGGAAATGTATCATTTTATAACCAAACATCTAAAAATGGTGTTGAAATTCCAGTTTTCCCAACTCCAACTATTGGAATGATT
>JBILIY010000089.1:0-5643 GCA_044368815.1 Crocinitomicaceae bacterium | reverse complement strand
CAAGTTAAAACATAACGAATTTACTTCGCTCTCTTCGTATGCAGTCCTAAAAGATTTACAAAATAGAAAAGACAAAGACATTGTTTGGGAGAAGTATACTTTGATAAACAAATATTGTTTGAATTATTTGAAATACAATTTTTTTAATGATTCAGAATCTAAACGTTTTTTGTTAACCAAGTATCCAGTTTTGAGTGAAATTCATGAAATACCAAAAGGTAAATCACTAAATGCCAAGATAACTCGATTCTACCTATTCAAATACAGATTTAAAAATGCTATTTTTAATTTTATCGGAACACTATTAGATTCTTAAAACGAGCAATAAAAATCGATCAAAGAATTGGCATCTTTTACGTAAGGTGTAAATTAAAATTTTATTTCACACTATATTTACCTTATTTCTAATCTCGTTTACAAAAATTATTGAATTTCAATTCAATTTGAGCAGGTAACATTATTTATTAAAAATGCCATTCAGCGTATATATTTCAATATCATGTTTCCCATCGAATTGCAAGGTATGAAAACCAATCTTCTCATAAAATTCAATTTCATTCGTTTGAGCTTCAGCGTTATAAAACTCATCATCTGCCCCAATCACAAAATAATTGTTAGAATTTGAATTGATTTGAGGCCTTTCCAAATCCGGAGGAAAAACACTAGCCCATAGGATAAGTTGATTAAATGGAACTTTTTTACTGTAATACCACCTGGCAGCCGTAGCTCCTCCCTGCGAAAAACCTAGTAAAATAATTTTTTCAAATTTCTTTTTCGCTTTCAGCTCATTTAATAATTGATTCAACCAAATTAAATTGTCCCTAATATCAGATTCCCTGTCTTCTTTGGTCATCCAAGATGCTCCAACTCTTCCAGAAGTTCCGTTTAAATAAAAGCGATGCATTCCTTCCGGTGCGATGACCAAATAGTTTTCAGGAACATCGTTGAATTTGCGAATGAAAAATTCAGCCAATTGACCATATCCATGTAGTACAATTAATAAATGGGTCGCTTTATCAAGTTCTCCGATTTGCTGATAACGAAAGGTTTTTTGTGCAATTAGTTTGTGTTCCAAGTCTATATTGATTTACCTTCAAAATTAGTATATTTGTTCTGTGAGACGAATCTTTTCGTTTATATTGATGTTCCTTTTTATCTGGCAATTAGTCGGATTTCACCTATTTTTTCAAGTCGAACGATTTCAAATTCGTAAGGATATCAAAAAAGCAATCAAACACAGTTTACCGGATAAATCATATAAAGAATACAATTTTACATTCAAGGAATTCAACCAGTTAGCTTGGATTAACGATCACGAGTTTAAAATGGATGGCAGAATGTACGACGTCGTTAAGAAGAAAAAAAACGATATCGGATATTCCGTTTCGTGCATTGATGATGTTCAAGAGACTGTATTGTTCGCGAAACTAGATGAGGCAACAGCATCGAATATGAATAATCAACCGGAGAAATCACCGTTTAAATCATTCATGAAGATTTTCAAAACGAGTTTTATAGTTCATGATTCTCACAATGATTCATTTGAGGAAATTTCGTTCACATCTAACAAAGAATTCTTCCATTACAATTTCATTTTCGCTCAATTTAAAATTGCAGCACAATTGCAACCACCGCAAATTTTAGTTTAACCATTACTAAAGTGTAAAGAATTCTCCTCCCTTGAGGGAGGAAAAAGTAGGGTGACTAAGTATAAAAGTTTTCCAAATTGTATAATATATTTTCACCTCCCTAAAACCCTCCTTCCACCTGCTGGCGGACAGGCAATGAGGGAAGATTTCTGCACTATAGATTAATGAGATTTGGTTATCATAATTTCAGCTCTCAGTAATTATCAATTAAACTAAATTTAAAATGAAAAAATATATTGTTTCCATTTGGATGCTGTTTTGCATGCTATGGGTTCACGCACAAAAAAAACAAATTTCACTTACCGTTTACGATATTTCAACGTTTTCACCAATTGAGAATGTGGTAGTCCTAAATGGTGAATCGAATGCTAGTTTGGGTAAATCGGATAAAAATGGTCAGTTGACAATCACGGTGATGAGTGGTTTTATAATCTTACATCATCCGGATTACATAAACCAAGAAGTTATAATACTTTCAACAAATTCAGAGTCAGAAATTTCAATTTATCTGAGGCCAAGTCAAAATTCACTAGAAGAAGTTGTTGTCTCAGCAAGTAAGTTCGAAGAAAAACGCAAAGATGTAGCTCAAAAAATTCAGGTAATGAAGTCTGGAGAATTACAAAATTTCAATCAATCTTCAACTGCTGATGTATTGGCTAATTCTGGAAATGTCTTTGTTCAGAAAAGTCAATTGGGAGGAGGAAGTCCAATTATTCGTGGATTTGAGACCAATAAGGTGCTCATGGTTGTGGATGGAATTCGCATGAATAATGCCATTTATCGTGGAGGACATCTTCAGAACATTATCACCTTGGATAATTCCATCATGGATCGGGTGGAAGTTGTTTTCGGTCCTGGATCTGTTGTTTATGGATCCGATGCGATTGGTGGAGTCATGACGTTTACGACCAAGAAACCCCTGTTTAGTGCAGATGATAAACTTTTGGTAAAATCAAATGCCTATGCCCGATATTTCAGTGCAGCAAATGGATACGCAACCAATGCCAACTTTTCTGTTGGGACAAAGAAATTTGCTTCCTTGACCTCTTTTACCTATTCGAAATTTGGCGATTTACGTCAAGGAGCAGTCAGAAATCCATATGTTGGAAATTTTGGCGCTAGAAATTGGTATGCAGCGCAAATTAATGGTGTTGATTCAATGGTCGTGAATGCAGATACAAATAAACAAGTTGGTTCGGCTTATAATCAATATGATATCCTTCAGAAATTTGCATTTAAACAAAATGACCAGGTTACACATAAATTGAATTTTCAATTATCGAATTCAAGCAATATTGACCGCTATGATCGACTAACACAAATGTCCGGTTCTAAACCCAAGTTTGCAGAATGGTACTATGGTCCACAATTCAGAATGTTGGCAGCTTATACCTTGGATTTATCGAACAAAAATGCAATGTATGACAATGCACGTATTATTTTGGGCTACCAATCGATAGAGGAAAGTCGAATAGATCGAAAATTCAAGAATAATTCCAAGAATCACCGTGTTGAGAATTTAGATATCCTCACTTTTAATGCGGATTTTTCGAAGAAAATAAATGAGCATGAATTTCGATACGGAGTAGATGCTTATTATAACAACGTGAAGTCTACAGCATACACGGAAGACATCGTTTCAATGGCTACTTCCGCTTTGGATACACGTTATCCGGATGGCGGCTCTATGATGTATTCGGTTGCAGGTTATGTGACGCATACGTGGGAAATTACGGATAAATTAATTTTGAACGATGGGATACGTTTCACGCATGTTGGTTTAAATGCCAAATTCAAGGATAAAACGTTTTTTCCGTTTCCATTTAATGACATCAATCAAAGCAACAATGCGCTTAATGGAAATCTTGGTCTAATTTATATGCCAACTTCAAAATGGAGATTTACCTTATCTGGTTCTACTGGATTTAGAGCACCAAACGTAGATGATTTAACGAAAGTATTTGAATCTGTTCCTGGAAGTATCGTCGTTCCAAATCCGAATCTGAAAGCGGAATATTCGTACAACGGAGAATTCGGATTTTCGTATGAAATTGCCCCTGATTTATATCTTGGAGCAAACGTTTATTATACCTTGCTTACGAATGCGCTTACTGTTCAAAATAGTACATTTTTAGGTGAGGACTCCATAAATTATGATGGACAATTGAGCCAAGTAAAAACAACTACAAATGCAGGTCAAGCATACGTTTATGGTGTTGAAGGAATGATTTCAGGGAAATTGAGCGATTATTTTAACATTACTGGAACGGTAAATTACACAAAAGGTCGAATCAAAACGGATTCAATTCCTTATCCATTGGATCACATTCCACCGGTATTTGGTAAGGTAAGTTTAGCATATAACTTGAGAAAATTCAAGGCCGAATTTTTTGTGAATTATTCCGGATGGAAACGCTTGGAAGATTATAATTTGATTGGAGAAGATAATTACGCTTATGCAACGGTAAATGGAATGCCAAGTTGGTATACCTTGAATTTGAGGGTGAATTATGTTTTCAATAAATATGCTTCAATTCAAGTTGCATGCGAGAATATCCTAGATCAAAACTATCGAAATTACGCATCGAATATTTCAGCTCCAGGTAGAAATTTCATCGTTACGCTAAGGGGGAATTTTTAATTACTTGCGAATTGCTTATGAAAGTGGTCGTTGTTATTCAGCGGCCATTTTTTATTCTTTGTTATAACTTGAGATATCAAGATGCTTCACCAAAAGAATCAACTCCCAAAAAGAAAAGAATTAAGGGATAAATTAGTAAATTTGTTAGGAAATGATTAACAAAGAGTTTTGTAATATCGATAACTTTTCCTCCCACTTGTTTTGGGATATGAACAAAAGTAATCTAGACTTTGAGAAATCTAAATCTCAGATTATTTATCATGTTGTTGAATATGGCGTGATGACAGATTGGTTATTGATTCAAAAAATCTATCCGAAAGAAGAAATTAAAGCGGTTGTTACAAATTTAAGAACCCTTGATAAAGTTACTTTATCCTATTTATCGCATTTTTTTCAGATTGATAAAACCCAATTTAGATGCTACACTACAAGTCAATCAGCACAGAGCTTCTGGAACTCTTAACCAGGTTGATGAATGAAGAAGAATTCAAAGACTTTATGTTGGTTGGAGGGACAGCATTGGCGCTTCAAATAGGACATCGCATTTCGATTGATATTGATTTGTTTGGCTCTTGCGAAATTGATGAAATTTTATTCTTAGACAAGTTAAAGGCAAATGGAACAATTCAGGTACTGAAAAAAAGTAAAAATATTCTAATTTGTTCGGTGCAAGGAGTAAAAGTTGATTTTGTGAATTATCAGTATCCGTTGCTGGACAAACCTATAGAATTAAACAACATCCGTATGGCAGGTTTGAAGGATATTGCCGCAATGAAGTTGAATGCTATAGCAGGTAGAGGAAGTAAAAAAGATTTTATCGATGTTTATTATTTATTGCCATATTTCAACCTGAATGAAATGTTAGAATTGTACCTGCAAAAATACAGCGATGGTTCTGAGTTTTTAGTGCGAAAAAGTTTAACGTATTTTGATGACGCTGATCTTGAAGAAATGCCTTATATGTTTGACAATATTAGTTGGGATTTTATCAAAGAAAAGATTTTAGAAATACAGTGATTGTTGAAAACCAAATTAGCAATCAATTATGAAAGCTTATTTCTTCTTGGTCATATACTTCCCTTCCTGAGGAACATAGAAAAAAGTATAAAGTAATTCAGCAGTTGGGTTGATGCTTGGTTCAAATGTATTCAAATCAGCATTTGCTGGAATCGCTCCTAAATTGGCCTTAAAAACTTGAATGTCTTTGAAAGCAGAATAACTTCCAGTTGTATACTGAAACGAATAACATTCACTTTTCGAAGTTCCCATTCCGTCGAAATTCCGGAATTCAAAAACGCGTCTTGGTGTGTGATTAATTACGGAAAAGAAATCCCTGAAACTCGAATTGCGAAT
>JBILIY010000203.1:0-3823 GCA_044368815.1 Crocinitomicaceae bacterium | reverse complement strand
TTTGACACGCAATCCAATGCCAAGGAATTTCTGAGTTTACTCAAACCAAAAATGGGTTTTTTCGTGAAATATGAATTTTGGCCTAACTTTTTAAATGAAGCCAAAAATCAACGAATTCCAATTTTTTCAGTTGCAACTATCCTTCGTTCGAATCAAATTTATTTCAAATGGTATGGTGGATTATTTCGAAATGCCTTGAAAAATGTGAGTTTTTTCTTTGCGCAGAATAATGATACTTCTAACTTATTAATTCGACTTGGAATACATAATTATGAAATCATTGGTGATACCAGATTCGATCGGGTTTTGGAAAATAAAAAGTTGTTTGAACAAACTAAAAACAATCTTGATTTTGACGTTTTTGGCATATTTTTAAGTAATCAAAAAGCTTTGATATTCGGAAGTAGTTGGTCGCCAGAGGAACAAATACTATTCTCTTTTTTAGCTGAAAATAACTCTCAAAAAGTGATTTTAGCTCCGCACAATGTTTCAGAATCGAATATTGAATCCCTTCAGCAAAAATTGGGAACAAATGCTGTTCGATTTACTTTGTTTGAGAATGATTTTTCGAATCAACAGGTCTTAATTTTGGATACGATTGGACACTTATCAACGGCTTATTCTTTTGGAAAAGTCGCATTTGTGGGTGGAGGCTTTTCAGGAAGTTTGCATAATATATTGGAGCCTGCCGTTTTTGGACTTCCTGTCTTTTTTGGACCGAAACATCAAAAGTTTCCAGAAGCCAATGAATTTATTAATCAAGGAATTGGCTTTGAAGTTGAAAGCTATCAGGAATTCAAGATAAAATTAAATGAAGTTCAAACGAAACTAGAGTCGCTTTCATTTAAAACAATTGAATTTGTGGAAAGTCAGCGAGGAGCTTCAGAGAAAATTTTAGAAAATAAGGAAGTAAAAAATCTATTGAACTAATAAGCCCGTTCGTTTCTTTTTTCCATCCAATTTATAAAAGCTTTGTTTACTACCTTATTGCCACCCGGGGTAGGGTAGTCTCCTGTGAAATACCAATCGCCTAAATTATTCGGACAGGCTTTGTGAAGATTTTCAACAGTTTGGAAAATAATTTCTACTTCGGCTTGAATATTTTGCGGCGTTAACAATTCAGCGATTTTCTTTGATATTTCATAATCGGTGAACGGCTCGTAAATTCCTTTAACGAAATTTCGTACTTGTTCTTTGGGTAAATCCAACTGCTTTAAGCATTGTTTGTATACATCTTGGATTACGTGATCCATTTTTCGATCTTTCAAAAGCTGAATGGCAGCTTCGAATGCGATGAAATCTCCCATTTTAGCCATGTCGATGCCATAACAATCAGGAAAACGAATTTGTGGTGCGGATGAAACAACCACAATTTTCTTCGGATTCAAACGATCCAAAATTTTCAAAATACTTTGACGTAACGTCGTTCCACGAACGATACTATCATCAATTACAATCAAGTTATCTGTTCCTGCTCGAACGCTTCCATAAGTGATGTCATAAACATGAGCCACTAGGTCATCTCGAGAATCATCTTGTGTAATAAAGGTTCTTAATTTAGCATCTTTGATGAATTATTTCAGCAATTTGTTCTTCACTTGCATTATTTCCTAGGGCTTGAATTTGTTTAATTTTTTCCAAATTCAGATGCTCTTCGAGACCTTTTATTAGTCCGTAAAACGAAACCTCCGCTGTATTTGGAATGAAAGAAAAAACGGAATTATCAAAGTCGTAATTAACTGTTTTTAAAACCTGAGGAACAATCAAACGACCGAGAGCTTTTCGCTCTTTGTAAATGTCAGCATCAGATCCCCGAGAAAAATAAATACGCTCAAATGAACATTTTTTAGAATCTTTTGGAACGTTAATCAGTTCTTCGGAAACATTTCCGTTCTTTTTGATAATTAATGCATGACCGGGTTGAAGTTCTTTTATTTGTTCAACCTTTAAATTAAACGCAGTTTGAATTACTGGGCGTTCCGATGCAACCACACAAATTTCATCGTCTTCGTACCAAAAAGCAGGGCGAATTCCACTTGGATCTCTCAAAACAAAAGCGTCACCGTGACCAAGAAGTCCCGCCATCGCATAGCCCCCATCCCAATCTTCGGATGCTTTTTTAAGAATTTTAGATAAATTCAATTGATCCGCAATTCGAGCGTAAATTTCAGGATTGCTATAACCTAACGTTTTATATTGACGGTACAATTCATCGTTTTCAACGTCCAAGAAATGTCCGATTTTCTCCAATACAGTAACCGTATCCGATTTTTCTTTGGGATGCTGTCCAATGTTTACAAGAACACTGAAAAGTTCATCGACATTCGTCAAATTAAAATTTCCTGCAACAACTAAATTTCGTGTAATCCAATTATTTTGCCGCAAAAAGGGGTGACAACTTTCAATGGAATTTCTTCCAAATGTACCATACCGAAGGTGACCTAAGAAAAGTTCTCCTGTGAATCCTGCATTTCGCTTCAGGTATTCAACATCGTTTAGTTTTGATTTGTCTTCTTCGGCAATTTGTTGGAATCGATTGTTAATTTGATCAAAAATATCTTGAATTGGACTTTTAGCGATTGATCGTACGCGAGAAATATACCGCTCACCCGGAGCCATGTCAAACTTAATATTCGCAACACCGGCACCATCTTGTCCGCGGTTGTGTTGCTTCTCCATCAAAAGGTGAAGTTTGTTTATTCCGTAGAGCGCAGAACCATATTTATCGACATAGAATTGCATGGGTTTTTTTAGCCTCAATAGGGCAATCCCACATTCGTGTTTAATGGCATCACTCATGTTCTCCGGAAATTTGACGCGAAGATAGTGATTTGAAAAAGAAGAAAGTAGAGAAACGAAAAACTAATTTCAATTTCCTTAATGTTTTGTGGATTTCCGTTGATTGAACTAGTTTTCAATTATTTTGAATCTTTCTGGTGTCAAAATCCAGATTAGTTGGAAAACAAGAGCACCAATTAAAGTCCAAACAATATCATTCCAGTCAAAGAGCAATTTTGTTGAATTTAATTGTATCAATTCCCAAGAAATAAGGCCGGTTAGTGAAATAATGTTTGCTGTTAAATGCACTTTTTTGTTTAACCATTTATTCGTTCGTCGAAGTTGAGGAATTAAAATCAAAAACAGAGCAGGAATTCCGATCGCAGGAAAAAAATTGGGTGCAACTCCGAGAAAATAGTTGATTATCAAGTTATCAACATTATAATAGGGTCTAATATTTTCTGATATCAGTTGATAAGATATAAAACAAACCGCGAATAAGGCAAACCAGAAATATATTCCCTTTGAATAATTCATTTAGTCAATAGGGATTTAAAAAAAATTGTTTGTCTGTCAAAATTTTCTTTCGCTTTATACAAATGCAAGTAACAAGTTCTTAATGTCCACCTGGTTGACAGCATTTTGGAAGTTTCAAGACATCCTCCTCTTTTGCTTTTACGTCATCTGCGCTATAACCAATACTCGCAATGGCTTGCTTGATTTCTTGCAGCGAAATAGATTTGGTTTTGTAGCGAACGGTTACTTTTTTAGACTCCAAATCAAGTTCTGCAAAAACAATACCTTTCATGTAGTTAAGCTTACTTTCAATTCGGTCTTTGCAATCACCGCATTGAGCTGATGTTTGAATAATCGTTTCTTCTATTTTCTTTTGACCAAATGTCAATCCTGTTAAGAAGAGAAATAAAAATAAAGTTGTTGCTTTCATAATATTCAAATTTAAAAATAATTAGTTTTTCTTTTTAGTTCTTGGTATTGAGAATCTGAATCCTCCGTAAATGTTTATTCCCATTATAGGTCCCCAAAC
>JBILIY010000088.1:0-5649 GCA_044368815.1 Crocinitomicaceae bacterium | reverse complement strand
TTTGGGCACGCCAATGTGGAACATTTCATAGGGAATATGGCGATACTATTGCTGTTGGGTCCAATAATTGAATTGAAATATGGTTACAAGCAACTTTTATTCATGTCTGGAATTACCGCACTGGTAACAGGAATTTTTCATGTCTTACTTTGGGACAATGGGCTCTTGGGGTGCAGTGGAATCGTATTTATGTATATCGTTTTGGTTACCCTGTTAAATGCCAAGGGTAAGGAAATTCCATTTACGTTTATTTTAGTTGTTTTACTTTATCTCGGACAAGAGATTTATTCCTCATTTCAAAAGGATGAAATCTCACATTTCGCTCATTTGTTTGGTGGCGCGATGGGGGCATTTTGGGGATATTACAAGAAATAATTTAGTGTTTATTAAAACCATTCAAATTCTGTTAGGGAATTTATAACAGTGTAACAATTTCTGAAGAAGAGGTTTTATACACATGGAAAAAATTAAAAAAGTTATCTTTCTGATTAGCTTTCCAGCTATTTCAATTTCTCAAGAGTATGAAATACTCAAGCACGAAAAACCTATTCTAATTCAAGAGCTTAAGCAGTTGAATTCCCCTTCACGTGATTGTAATTTGAGTATTTTGCCAAATTCAAAATCCATTTATTTTATGTCGGATCGAGAGTTGAAGAATGGAAGTTTGGGTGGTAATGGTGATATTTTTCGTTCTGATTTAGAAAAAGGAATTTGGGGAGAGCCTATTGAACTCGGACCTTCCATAAATACCTATTCAGGAGAAGATGAGCCAACTTTCAGTTCAAACGGAATAATCATGTATTATCAAAGTTGGGCAGGATCTTGGAAAAGTTCTGGCGGTCCATACTATATGGCAAAATTGGTTAATGGCGTTTGGGAAAAGCAAGGGAGTATTGGAAAGAATATTAGTCAGTTTTTCGCTGATCAATCCAATATTAATTTCGGTTATGCCACTGATGGAATGGCTGTTTCACCCGATGGGAATTTATTTATTGTTGCATGCGGACCAGATTATGATGGTCCTATGGATTTATACTACAGTGCAAGAAAAAATGGTGTTTGGACATATCCTCAAATAATGGGAATAAGCACAGATAGTGATGAACGTTCAGTATTTATTGCTGGTGACAGCAAAACAATTTATTATAGTAGCGATGGAATGGGTGGTTTTGGTGGACTTGATATTTTTAAAGTGAAAATTCAGGAAAATGGTAAATTGGGAATACCCGTTAATATTGGAGAACCATTCAACACTGCTAAAAATGACATGGGATTTGTTGCATCTGCTGACGGCAAATCAGCTTTTTTTATTCGGAATTTAGACATTTATTTTGCTGATATTTCTCAACTTGAGGAAGCCATAAAACCAACGATACAAGCTATTACAGAAGATGTTCCTCAACCGGTGAAAAAAGATAATATTTCCTCACAACTTCCAAAATCTGATAAAAGGGATTTGATCATCTACTTTGATTTTGATAAAACGTTGATTACACAGGAGTCTTTGGATATTATAAGTAAAATTAAATCGGAGAGTGCAAAAATTGAAGTAAATGGCTACTGTGATAATGTTGGTTCAATAAATTACAATATTGATCTCGCTTCAAGGCGCTGTGACGCTGTAATTGAAGAACTAGTTAGACTTGGGATTTCTTCCTCAAACATCAAGAAAAACATTTATGGCGAATCTCATCCAGTGTCAGATAATTCGAGTGATAAAGGTAAGTCTTTGAATCGTCGTGTAGTTATACAAATTAAATGATTGAAAGTTTTTTCTTAAGGTCATCGCATGTTAATGGCAGTATTTTTGAATCATTTCACTTGCGTTTTTTAAACCTAATTTTTCAGCGTTTTTTAAATCTTCACAACCCGAATCAATATCGTTTAACTTAATTTTCGAAAGGCCTCTGTAATAATACGCCGATTCTTCATTTGGAAGTGACTTTAAAACAATATTAAAGTCTTGCACTGTGCCAGAATAATCTTTGAAATCAAACTTAATAATAGCCCTATTATGCTTGAGTGTAGCATCATCCGGGTTTAATTCGATTGCTTTATTAATCGCTTCAATCGATCCGTTAAAGTCATTTAATTTACTCTTTGTTCGGCCAATAGCATCGTAAATAGAAGCATCAATTTTACCTTTTAATAAAACGAAATTTAAATCTGAAAGAGCATTAACATATTCACCAAGCCCTATACTTGCCTCAGCGCGATTTAAAAACGCATCCAGATAATTAGAATCTAGTTCAATTACTTTGGAATTATCAGCCCAAGAACCTTTATAGTCTTCTGTCCATAATTTAGCAAAACCTCTGTTAAAATAGGCGTCTATATATAAAGAATCTAGTTCAATTGCCTTATTGAAATATACTATTGCTCCTTTGAAATTATCCATGTCTAGATCTTCATTCCCTTTTTTAAAATAAGTCTTGGCTGATTGAGCGTAACTTAAAGTCATCGAGATTAAGAAAATAAGTAAAAGTGTATTTCTCATTCTATTTCTTGATTTTTGATATTTTCAAAATTAATATTATTCATTTGAACTAACCTTAATTGCATTGAATCTGAAGTTTAGAATCAATTCGTAGGAAATAAAATAATTTCCACATTTTCCAGGAACCCAAGGCGGCATTTTTTTGATTAACTCGATTATTGCTTTTTCAGCAGATTTTAATTCAGAATTGACAAAACGAATGCGTGAGATTCTGCCATTCGGGTTGATGATGAATGAGACTTGTGTGTTGAAACTCGTATCAGCGATTTCGTTTTCTAGCGGAGGTAGAGAAGCATTTGATTTGTAGAAATCCATTAAATCGATTTGTCCAGATTTGAATTGAGGTAAAATATCAGCATTCGTGTAAATACGTTCATATGTTAATGAATCAATGTAGAATTCACACTTCTTTACATTCGGATTTAGAACTCTGACTGGTGCTGTTATTAAATCCAACGAATCCAAGTCTTGCCTGATAACCTCGGCAGTTCGTGTGCATTGATTAGTCCAAAAGGTGTTTTTCAGTTGAACATTTTCATTGTTGTAGTTTTTAAATTCGGAAGATTTGAACAAATCAGAGCCATTAAATACTAGAAACTCCTTCCCAATCTCAAACGCGTTAAATCCGCAACTTGCTGAACTGCGTGGCGTAAAAATTGTCAAGGTATCAAAATGGGATTGATTTTTATATGATTTTAATACTAAAACTTTGATTCGAATCACATTCGGCGCAATTGTTGACAAATCCAAAAGTTGTCCTTTTTCTTTGGCCCATTTAGCTAATGAGTCCGACCAATTTGGAAGAAGCGTTTCAGCATACTGTATAAATTCTTTACTCAAAACCCGTGCATGAACTACCAAGTTTGATTTTTCGAAAGACTTTTCAATGGATGACGTAGGTTTGCAGTCACAGGCTATCGAGCTATCTGTGATAATGGAGTTAAAAATCAAAAGAAATATGAAAGTTGATGTTGTTTTCACTGAATTTTATTTGATAACTACTTCATCAATAAACGTCCAAGGAACATTCCCTTCACCTGGCAAGCCCATCGGAATTATTCCGATACCATAGATCGTAAATCGTATTTTCTCAACCCTCGACTTAAAATCCAATTCCCATTTCTCTGGATAAGGAGCATATCCGTCAAGTGGTGGACTATGAGCCATGCCCATGCTGATTCCATTTTTCGGTGAAATGGTTTCAATGCTGATCATTTCGGGCGCATGAATCCAACTTCCTTCGTCTTGTAAAAAACTAAGTTCTATTTCCTTTATTTTTTGTTTTCTTCCTAAATCAATTTCGATCACAATGCTGTCAGTATCAAAACCAGTCCATTCATTTCCTTTCCACGGGCGCGAACCAAATTGTCCATCAACAAGAATTAGATCGTTGTCGAAATATTTGGGACTTGGTTTTGTGATGAAATTTACTTTTGCGCCCAATCCAAGGTGATTAGTTATTGAAATAGTATCATGTGCAATTGCGCCATTTCCATTATCCCAAGCTAGAGGAATGCGCTTAGTTTTTACTTTTTTTTTAGTTCGCGAAATTGGAAAGGAATTTGATTTTTCGGAAAGTTTTCCATTTTTCAATTCCGTTGATTTCAGTTGAATTTCAACACCATCTTCAGTGCGAATGGTTTTCATGGAAGGCTTTAAAACACTCGTAGCATAGTTTACATCCCAACGATTCAATATAGGGAAATGACTAGAAACCAGCGTTGTCAAAAACGTTTCATAGATCGGTTTTTTGACACACCACAAAGCTTGACTCAAAGCAATCGCTCGGGGATAAACCATGTATTCTGCTTGTTTGAAATTTGGAATGTACTCGGTCCATAAATTGGCTTGTCCTCCTAAAATAAAAGAAGCTTGGTCCACATTCATTTCTTTAGGAACGGGATTAAAATCATAAACTTTTTCAAGTGGCGTATATCCTCCAATGGCCAAGGGTTCATTTTTACTTTTCCCTTGGTAATGATCGAAATAGCAATGTGATCCAGGGGACATAACTACATAATGACCTTGTTTAGCAGCTTCGGTTCCTCCTTCAAATCCTCGCCAAGACATCACTGCCGCATTTGGAGATAATCCTCCTTCTAAAATTTCATCCCAGCCAATTAGTTTTTTCCCTTTCGCTGTAAGAAATTGGTCCATGCGACGGATGAAATAACTTTGCAATTCATGCTCGTCTTTCAAGTGGTTATCTTGTATCACCTTTTGACATTTTGAACACGCTTTCCAACGTGATTTTGGGGCTTCATCACCTCCAATGTGAACATAATCACCAGGAAATAGGGTTACAACCTCTGCTAAAACATCTTGAAGAAAAACAATTGATTCCTCTTTCGAACAAAAAATATCATCAAAAACGCCCCATAAACCTTCAACGCCTTGTTGTTTACCCGTACAAGATAATTCTGGATAAGCCGCCAAGGCTGCTCGTGCATGTCCCGGCATTTCGACTTCAGGAACAATCGTCACGTATCTTTCTGCTGCATATTGAACAACTTCCTTGATTTGTTCTTGCGTGTAAAAACCACCATATCGTTTGCGATCATAGGTTCTTGGACTGGTCGAGTAATGATTTTCAACGGTACTATCACGCCAAGCGCCAATTTCCGTAAGTTTTGGATATTTTTTGATTTCGATTCTCCAACCTTGATCGTCTGTTAAATGCCAATGAAATGTATTGAATTTGTATGCAGCCATTAAGTCAATGTAGCGCTTGACTTCCTCAACTGTGAAGAAATGACGTGCAACATCCAAATGCAATCCGCGCCATTGGAAGTTGGGATAATCCTTCACAAAAGATTTATTTATTTGCAATTCTTGGTCATTTTGCTGAATCAATTGCATCAGCGAATGAAGTGCGTAATAGCAAGAGCGTTCCGATGAATAGGAAATAGTGATGTTATCTCCGACATTGATGGAATAAGAGTCTTCTTTAACATTCTTGAGTTTTCGAAAAACAATAAGTGGATTGGTTTTCGAATAAATAACTGAAGAATTATGGTATGATTTAGTAAGAAATTGCAGTTGTTTAAAAAGATTCTCATTCAAATTCGCAGAATCCACTGAGATTTCATTTGGAAGCAATATTGTTTCTGTCTGCGTTTGATAGGTAACTGGAGTCGGCAGAATGGGACAAT
>JBILIY010000087.1:0-5653 GCA_044368815.1 Crocinitomicaceae bacterium | reverse complement strand
AGTACTTTAAGCCTATCCCATGAAAGAAAAATATGAATTGGAATTTATCTTGAATTCTTCTCCGCGAATTCTTGAAAAAATGTTCTCCTCTCCTGATGGGTTGGGTGAATGGTTCGCAGATGATGTTACAGTCAAGAATGATGTCTACACATTCAGCTGGGATGGGAGCAGTGAACAGGCTCGTTTAATTAATCATAAATTACAATCGCGCATTCGATTTAAGTGGCTTGCGGATGAAGAAGATGGCATTGATTCGTATTTTGAAATTGGTTATAATATTGACCCGATTACCAATCAAGTTGCATTAAACATTACGGATTTCGCAATTCCTGAAGATAAAGAAAGTGCCATTTTGCTTTGGAATCAACAGGTCACCGATTTAAAACGCATTCTTGGTGCCTAATCGCATTCTCGTCAAACGCAAATAGCTACCTTTGTAAAAATTCCAAGACTTGAAACGTCTTTATTTATTCAGTATTCGATCATTTGCAGGACCGTTCGTCATCACGTTGATTATTTCAATGTTCATTTTAATCCTTCAATTTTTTTGGGTTTACATTGATGATTTGATGGGCAAAGGACTTGGGGTTTTAGTTATTTTGGAACTCCTCTTTTATGTCTCTGCAAGTTTGATTCCCTTAGCATTGCCTCTTGCCATTTTACTTTCATCCTTGATGACGTTCGGAAATTTATCTGAAAACAATGAGTTGACAGCACTCAAATCAAGTGGATTATCGTTATACCAAATCATGCGACCGTTAACATTCGTGGTAATCGGAATCGCTTTTTTTACATTTTATTTTGCGAATTATGTCATTCCAGTCTCTAATCTCAAGTGGCACTCATTGATCTATGATATTCAAAACACCAAAATTTCAACCGTATTAACCCCTGGAGTCTACACAAAAGATTTTGAAGGTTATGCGATCAAAGTAAAAGAAGGAAAAGATAGTATTTACAAAGGGATTACAATACACGATCATACCGCACCGAGCGAAATTAAAACCGTAAAGGCAGAAGAGGCTCGCGTTTATAAATCCGAAAATGGCAGGTATCTCTTTTTTGATTTGAAAAATGGACGGATATACGAAGAGATGGACATTCAAAACCCGGTTTTCGCGCCAAATGGTATGTTACTTGGGAATAGAAATTCATCCAGACCTGCTCGAATTTCGTCATTTGAAAAAGGTATTTACAAATTGAATATCTCAGGTTTTTCTTTGAACCGGTCTGATGAAGATATTTTCACTGACAAATATGAGATGATGAACGTATTCCAAATTTCAGATGCAATGGATTCCCTAAAAATAAAAAAGGAGAAAATCTTAAATCAATTCGCTATTGGGTTAAAAAATCAACACGTTATAATTAATCGTCTTAAAGGATTAAAAAAACAAGTAACAGACAGTTTGAGCGAAAGCCAAGTTAAGGAAATCAAATTTGACAAATTACCTAAATCTGAAAAAATAAACACCTATAACTCCGTTATTTCCAGTTTATACAACAAAAATGAAACAATCACCAATCAAATCGCTTATTTGGAAACTACGGATAATGAATCGAACCTTTATTGGATTGAATTCCACCGCAAGTTCGCTTTGACTTATGCGATTATCGTTTTGTTTTTTGTTGGTGCCCCGCTCGGTGCAATTATTCGAAAAGGAGGCTTTGGAGCACCTGTAGTAATTGCAGCACTCGTTTTTATGTTGTATTTTATTTTGGTTAGTATCGGAGATAATTTAGCAACAACGCGAGTGGTCGGTCCATTCATCGGAATGTGGATGTCTGGAATATTCTTTACGCCTATTGCAATTCTCATAACTTGGGCAGCGGCAAATGACGCTCAAATATTTAATAAGGACGCTTGGTTAAAGTTGCTTAAATTGAAATTAAAGAAATAAGGTTAATCGTTGCTCTTTACATTTCGCAACGTCGGCGTCCAAACACTGGATTTCACACCAACCAAATACCTAAAAAAACCGATTAACAGAGCCAAATTCATAAAATAAAAATGAATGATTAGGTTCGTTATTCTTGAATTGAGTTTAAAGAAAGAAAGCAATGGGCTCAAGAATAGAACGACTTGGACAATAACGATTACAAGCATAAAAGAATAGCACGTCGCAAGTATAATTGAACTAGCAAAAGAAAAGATTAGGAAAAAAGGTGTTAACCAGCGTAATACCTTATGAGACCAAAACGCGAAAGCAACCTTGCTCCAAATTGGAAACAACAAATGTTTGAAGCGAACCAAGTTTTGAAAATTCCCAATTGAGATTCTGATTTTTCGTTTAAATTCCTCAATAGCCTTATCTGGAATATCTTCGAAACAAATCGCGTTTTCACGAAAAACCACTTTTCCATTTTTTTCCAAAACCTGCATCGTCATGAAAAAATCGTCCATGAAAAAATTTTTAGGAACTGGTTCATATGATGAACTTCTGATTGCATAGCAACCTCCCTCCGCGCCCATTACCAAGTCCCAAAGTTCACTTTCAGCGAGTTTAATGGTATTTTCCCTATCTATGTATGATTTCTCTATGTTCTCAAAGGTTGATTGGCTCTTCGTCCGTTTAAGAATATTTGCGCAAACCATTTTTATTTTGTCATCTTCAAATGGGAGCAACAACTCGCTTATCGTATCCTTGTGAAAAAGTACATTCGCGTCAGTTAGAATTAAAACATCGTGATCACATTTTTCAGCTAATTTATTAATGATTGAAGCCTTTCCTGTTCGAGCTTCAAAATTAACAAGGTGTAGATTTTCAAAATCCGATTTCAGGTTGTTAACAATGTCATTTGTGGAATCAGAAGAAGCATCAGAACCAACGAATACGTCAAGATTGACATTATTGGGAATATTATTCAAAACGCTAGCAAGCTTTTCTTTTATAATTTGTTCTTCGTTATACGCTGCAATCAAAACCGCGACTTTATAGGATTGCGGAGAGTAGTTTTTTCGCTTGGTTTTAACTTGACTTAAAACTTTAAGCAGAGCAGGATATGAAACATACGTGTGAAGCACCAATGTTACGCTTAACAATAATATGACCCAAGCAATAATCATTTAGGACGGTTGAATCAATTGATTATAAAATGCAACAAGATTTCCTGCAACCGAAAGATAATCGAAATGATTTCTTGCAAAACTATAGGCATTTTCTTCTAAAACGAATCGTTCATTTTCATTCTTCAAAAGCCTGATGACCGCATTTGCGAATTCACTTGGTTCATCAATGAGTAGGATATCCTTTCCATGTTTGGCATTTATACCTTCAGCTCCAATTTGTGTTGAAACAATAGCTTTCCCAAAACACATTCCTTCAACAATTTTGATTCGCATACCACTACCTGACAATACAGGAACAATCATCACATTGAATTGATTGTATATTTCAGCGGCATCAGGAACATTTTCAAGAACTATAATTCGTTCATTTGCAAGTAGTTTGAATCGTTTGGGAATGTTTCTTCCTGCAATAACAAACTTTGCTTCAGGAACTTGACAACTGATGACTGGCCAGCACTTAGCTAAAAACCAATCAACTGCCTCTTGATTTGGTATCCAATCCATTGATCCGAAGTGAAAAATGGAAAGGGGATTAAAATCTGTTGAATTAGTCTTAGGATATTTTTTAAAATCCACTCCCGTTATTGCAGAATGAATTGGTGAACTTGAAAGTTTAGATATGTAAACAGCGTCAGCATCAGTTATTGGAACAATAGCGTCAACCGACAGAAAAATTTCGTGTTCAAATTTTCTAAGTCGCTTTGCTTGAATTCCCAAATAGATTTTTTGAATCCAAGATTTAGACATTTTTATGTGTCGGTCCCAAATGAGATATTCAATATTATGCGCCCTAAGAACTATTTTGGCTTTGGAATAACTGCGTATTAATGGTATGTATGTCGCCATAAACAAACCCTCCAATTGAACGAAATCATAATCTGATTCATTCAATTTCAATTTAATTTGCCTTTCAACATTTTTATTGAAAAAACGCGAAACAAAATAGGATTGATTGGAAAACAAATTCGAAAAAGCACCTAAAATAGTTGGACTTGTATCAATGTAAAAAGATTGATAAATTGTTGCTTGTGGAAAACCTTGCAAAACCTCGCTATCAGATTTAAAATGCTTCTTCGTATTCAGCGAAAAAAGATCCAACTCAACCCCACTCTCTTGGAGACCTTTCGCCATGTTATAAATGGCAATACTACTTCCATCATTCGGAGGATAAGGAGCCTTATTACATAAAACTAATATTCTCATTAATTCTTTTTCCTTTGAATTTTAATACATAAATGAATTAAGCATTTAAATTCTAATGCGAAGTTAATCTTATATTCCAAAGGTAACTTTTATAGAAGTTAAGAAATCTGGATTTTGAGAAATAAAAAAGAGGCTACATCAATAGGACGAAACACCCTTAGAAATAATTTTATCCACTTTCAAATTGGAAGTATTTATAGTAAAAACACCTTTTTCGTTGGAAATTGCATAAAGCAAATCGCCGTGAATTTGAATATCCTCAAAGCTTGTATTGATCGGAATTAAGGGATGATTTTCTGATGAAAAATTAGTAAAATTGTATCCATCAAAACGAGATATTCCATCGTTTGTAGCAATCCAAATAAACCCTTTCTGATCTTTTTCAAAATCATTTACCCAATTGTTCACCAAACCATTCTTATTCGAGTAATTATAATACTCAACAATTGATTTTTGGCAAAAAACTAGATTGACCGAAAAAAATAGAATGATCCAGAAAAACTTAGTCATTCTCAAAGATAAGTAAAATAGGTTTTTCGATCGAGTATTACTTCAACGTATTTGAATTTCACGAATTAAATAGCTCGTCTACCTTCTGAAAACGATACGCAAAAATCTCTTCTAATTTCTTGCGAACAATAATTGGATGTGCAATTTTACCTAAGATCCCAAGAGGAACAACATACGAAACAATGTCAGTCATTTCAACCCCACCTTCAACTTGCTTGAAATGATGTTCATGGTGCCAAATCGTGTATGGTCCTTGACGCTGCTCATCAACAAAAAACACTTTTTCTTTCACCGTTTTAATTTCTGTAACCCACGACATCGGAATTCCCAAAAGTGGTCGAACGGTGTAGGCAATCATCAATCCTTCGTACATTTTTTCCGGAACTTCCGTTTTGACCTCAAAGCCCATGTATGGAGGTGTAATCAGTTTTAAATTTTTCGGAGAGGAAAAAAAATCCCAGCACGTTTGAATGTCGGATTTAATAAATTGAGTTCGTTTCAGTTGATACATGATTTAAAAACAACATCAACTAAATAAAGTTCAGATTCTATTCCGAATACTGAATTAATCCACTTTCAACTCATAATTGGTACTTCGACCACCTGCAGCTTCTTTTTGTAAGATATTTTTTTCTATCAAATCATTAATATCTCGGATTGCAGAATCCTTGGAACATTTGGCAATTTTAGACCACTTGGACGAAGAAAGTTTACCATCAAAACCATCCAACAATTTGTTAAGCATCTTTTTTTGTCTTTCATTTAATAGCGTATCCGTGTGTTCTGTCCAAAATTTAGCCTTTCTTATGATTCTTCCCAAGGTTATATCAGTTGATTTCAAAGCATTTATCAAGCAGTTCAAAAACCAAA
>JBILIY010000086.1:0-5659 GCA_044368815.1 Crocinitomicaceae bacterium | reverse complement strand
TGATCAGGCGTTGTTTAATGCCCGTCCGGATTTAATGCTTACTGGAAGAGCCCTCTTCGGACACGCTCCAGCAAAAGGTCAGCAATTGGAAGATCACTATTTTGGTTCTATTCCAGATCGTGTTACCGCCTTTATGCGTGAATTTGAAATGGAATCATTGCTTTTAGGTATACCCGTGACAACGCGCCACAATGAAGTTGCCCCAAATCAATTTGAATGTGCGCCGATATTTGAAGAGTGTAATCTTGCGAATGACCATAATCTATTACTAATGGATTTGATGGAGAAAATCGCTAGAAAACATAATTTTCGAGTGCTATTGCATGAAAAGCCTTTTGCTGGTGTAAATGGTTCAGGAAAACATAATAACTGGTCCTTGAGCACAAATACAGGAGTTAATCTTCTCGCACCTGGTAAAAATCCAAAACCGAATCTTCAGTTTTTAACTTTTTTCGTTAATACAATTAAGGCAATTCACGACAATGCAGATTTACTTCGCGCTGCAATTGCTTCTGCGGGAAATGACCATCGTTTAGGAGCAAACGAAGCTCCTCCAGCAATTATCTCTGCATTCATTGGGTCTCAACTTTCGTCTTTGTTAGATGATTTGGAAAAGAACATCAAAGCAGGAAAAATGACACCGCAGGATAAAACAGTGCTCAAATTGAATATTGGGAAAATCCCTCAAATCTTGTTAGACAATACCGATAGAAACAGAACTTCACCATTTGCATTTACTGGAAATAAGTTTGAATTTAGAGCGGTTGGTTCCTCTGCGAATTGTGGTTCTGCAATGATTGTCTTGAATACCATTATGGCGAAACAATTGAAAGAATTTAAAAAGTCAGTTGATGCTCGAATAGATAAAGGTGAACCAAAGGACGAGGCTATTCTCAAGGAACTTCAAGTATTGATCAAACAATCGAAGAAAATTCGTTTCGAAGGAAATGGTTATGGGGATGAATGGGTAAAAGACGCTGAAAAAAGAGGTCTAGCTAATTTAAAAGATACACCTCGCGCTTTACAAGTATGGCATGACAAAAAAGTGGCAAAACTTTTCGAAGAAATGGGGGTTTTATCCGAAAGAGAATTGGACGCAAGAAGAGAAATAGAATTTGAGAACTATGTACTGAAAATTCAAATCGAATCTCGTTTGATGGGTGATTTGACTCAAAACCATTTCATTCCTGCGGTCGTTGAATATCAGAATAAATTAATAAAAAATGTGCAAGGTTTGATTTCAATTTTAGGTGAAAAAGCAGGTAAGGAATCGGCTAAAGCTCAAATTCAATTGATTCAAGAGATTTCTTTGCACATGAATAAGATGAAATCAGCGTCCGATGCAATGTTGGAGCAACGAAAACTCGCCAACAAAATAGAAGATGCTGAGAAAAAGGCACTTGCATATTGTGATAAAGTGAAATCACATTTTGATGAAATACGTTATCATGCCGATAAGCTTGAGTTATTGGTTGAAGACGAATTGTGGCCGCTACCGAAATTCAGAGAATTGTTGTTTACAAGATAAGTTTACCTACAACTACCGACAGAATGGCTGTTTCGATATAACGAGGCAGCCATTCTTTTTTATTGCAAATTCAAAGCGAATTTAAGCAGGGAGTGAAGAGCGTCCTCATTTTTCTTGAATGATAGACATATGATGTGATAACCTTGTTTGTTTTGGTAAGTTGAAATTTTATTAGTGGATTCAAGCAAGTTTTTTGAGGTCTTATATGCTGGAATTAACTCCAAGAATAGTCCTTTCCAACCGGCATTTGAAATCTTGACAATGTTTTTTGGGTCGCCAGTAATAAATGGACTTAAAAATGTTTTAGTTAACTCAAAATCATTCAACGTGCCAATAACAAATTGATTAGTGTCGATTTGTTTAATTTTTAGTGATTGTTGACCAAGTTGAAATCGCTCTTTAGATATAATTTTGAACGGTAGATCAACGTGTTTCAAAAAATTGCTCGTTATTGAGTCGCCCGAAATTTTATTTTTATAACATAAAAGAACTTCGAATTTAGGGATTGCTTGAATTTCGGAATCGTCGATAAAATTCAGACCGAGATAATTCAATGAAATGTAATTTATTTCTTTCAAATGAATTAATTCGCTGATTCTATTTTCTTGTAAACTTCCGAACTGGGAGGGATTCATTTCGGTAGAAAGATGAAATCCCTTTGGCTTTAAAGTCATGTGTGTTTGAGTACGAAAATTTTTTTGTTCGATTTTTAGAAGATTATCTTTAGCTTGAATGCAACCAAAACTTACTAATTTCGAGTTCCTAAATCTCGAAAAAAATTGTTTCGATTCATCGTTTTTGAGCTTATATTCAAATGAATTGTTTATAATATATTTTTGAAAAAGTGTTTTATTTCTTTTCAATTCTCCTAAAACCCAATATGCATTCAACTTGTCCCGAAACAATAACGCTTTTCTAAGTTTTAGTTCATTCTGATCGAATTTCTCGGGCTTTGAAATTCTAAATTTAAGTGCTGTAAATGATTTTTCATTTTTTTTAAAGCTGATTACCTCAATCGGAGCCGTATAATCAATATTTAAATCGGAAAAACTAGTTTCTGTTTTTGATTCCTTTGAAACAAGCTCTTTAACTTTTTGAATTAATACTTCATCTTCGTGCACGAACAACTCATCGAAAACGAGTTTTTTTATGAGAGATGATGCGTTAAACAAATAATGTTCAGTTGTGGATTTTGGAATGCGAGTTTTGAATTCGGATTCTTTGGTTTCATTGGGTTGAATAAAAAGTATTAAAGTTATAAAACTGATCGAAATCAATAAAATCGATAAAGTTTCTTTCCATTTATTCATTGATGTAAAGGTAATGCAAAGTTGAATTGATTAATTTTGAATATGAAGAAAATTGTTCGTTTCATTTTTTGGGTTATCGGTTGGAAAATTGATGAACGCACACCTGAAGGAATTAAAAAATGTGTCATAGTTGTTGGCCCACATACGTCAAATTGGGATTTTGTTTTAGGCAAAATGGCATTTATAACCTACGGTGTAGAAGGTCGTTTCTTGATTAAGAAAGAACTTTTTTTTCCGCCTCTTGGTTGGATTTTGAAATCTATCGGTGGAGTGCCTGTTGATCGAAAACAAAGGAATAATATGACTGAAACGGCTGCTAAATTTTTCAATGAAAATGAAACTATGTATTTGGTTTTTTCTCCAGAGGGAACAAGAAGTTATAATCCGAATTGGAAAAAAGGATTTTATTATATTGCACAAAAGGCCAACGTCCCAATTTACATTTGCTACATGGATTACAAACGAAAAATAGGAGGATTTCACAGTATTTTCTATCCAACTGGAAATGTTGATGAGGATATAAAATACATAAAGGGAATCTTACGTGAAGGAATTGATTAATTTTTTTTCTTAACCAGTTGACCCGTTTTTTTGTCATAGCCATATGGGCAGTGCTTACAACCACTTTTACAACAATAACCACGTTTCAAATGATAGGCCTCGGTAAACACAATATAACCTTCACTACTCAAATAGTAATCATCTTTATTAAGATTGTTCTTTTTTGAAAAACCCGATAAATCCTCGCTCATGAGTGAATTTTCTTTGGAAATATTTAATGAATTTTTTAATAAATCAGTTATACATGAATTTAGAATTCCTATTAATAACGATTCAAAAATAAAATTGTTCGTGAAGAGGGATGATTTAATTCACAAAGAATTTTCAGGAAATAAACTTCGGAAGCTAAAATTTAATTTAAAAGCATATTTTGAGAATCGATGTGATGGTATTTTAACTTTCGGTGGTGCATACTCAAATCATTTATTGGCAACAGCATCTGCTTGCCATTATTTGAATATTCCTTGTGTTGCAATCGTAAGGGGTGATGAATTAAACGAGATGTCAAATAAGTTATTAAAGCGTTGTCATGAATTAGGAATGAAATTGCTGTTTTATTCAAGAAACTCATTCAGTCAAATTAAAAAGAAATCGGGTAAGTATTTATTTGAAGGTAAAGAATATTGGGCGGTTCCTGAAGGTGGCGCAAATCAACAGGGTATTTTGGGATGTCGTGAAATTGTTTCAAAATCTGATTTTGATTATGTCATCGTTGCACAGGGAACTGCTACAACTAGTTTGGGAATTCTTTGTGAATTAACCGAATCTCAAAAGATGATAGTAGTTCCAGTCTTGAAGGGATTTGATTCAATTCTAGAAATGAAGTCGCTTCTCGGGAATGATTGTCAATTTGAAAATCTGAAAGAAAAAGTGATTGTTTTGGATCAATTTCATTTTGGGGGATATGCAAAAACGAATGCTGAGCTGGATCTTTTTGTAGAACAGTTTAATGAAATGAATGACTTCAGTATTGAGCCTGTCTATACGGGGAAAGTAATATATGCGTTGAGTAAATGGCTCAAATCAATAAACAGTGACAAAAACAAAAAAGTCCTCTTCGTTCATACGGGAGGACTTCATCAATTTTATTAAAATAGCTTAAGATAATTTTTTAATTTTCCCTCTAGACCCAGATTTTTTATATAAATGCATTGATTTAAAGTAAACCTCAAATGCTCCAAGGCTATTCGTTGCTTGACTTAAATAACTGATGTTTGCATCGAAAGCCAAACCAACTCGTATTCCTTTAATTTTAAATCCAAACGTTGTGGAAATGGCATCTTTATGTCTATAGAAAAAGCCGTAATTGACACAAACTGTTTTGTTAATGGTTGTGATTTCAGATCCATCGCGTAAAATATGTTCCATTAATACACCACCCATCAAATTATATCCAGGGCCATTTCTAAAGTATATGATACTTGGCTGAACTCGCAAATCACGCTTATTAGTCGTGATGTCAGCACCAGCGGTTAAAACTGTATTTATGTACATACGATCACCGCCAAATGAGAAATTGATTTTTTGTCTTGTCAGGTGATTGAAAGCTACACCTCCGAATAAACGTGTCTTATTTCTATATTCATGCTGGTAATAAAGTCCTGTTCCCAAATCGATTGAACTGTAAGAATCGTTTAAACCGAGTTCCGTATTTTTACCTGGAACAAAAATACTTCCATTCCAATCAGACTCCCACGTTTGAGAAGCTCGATTTATACTTTGTTGGTAAAATCCTGGAGATACTCCGATTGATAATTTATTTCTTTTATCTAACTGCATTGTATAGTTGATCGGAACGGATACACTTGTGGTCATCAAATTAGCATCTCCTGTTTGGTCGTTTAAAACATTTAATCCAATGCCAAAATTGTTGGTTCCCATCAAACCATCTCTAATTTTAAATTCTGCATTCAGTGTGTTCGTTCTCATTCCAATCCCTGGTTCTGGAATTGTAAGCCATTGACTGCGAAAATTTGTAGTAAAGCTAAAGTCTTCTTCTCCTGTCGAAACAGCGCCTGGGTTATAAAGAACAGGTGTTTGATACCAAATGCTCAAGTTCTTATCTTGTTGACCAAATGTCAATGAAGAAACAGCAAAAAATGAATATAACGTAATTAATCTTTTCATATTCTATCTAAATAAGGTTACGTTTCCTTTTAATTCGTCGGAGCGACCGTCAATTCGTCGATAACTTAAAATGTAAGTGTATGTTGCTGGATTCACAGGCTTGCCTTTGCAAGTTCCATCCCAACCTTCTTGT
>JBILIY010000085.1:0-5677 GCA_044368815.1 Crocinitomicaceae bacterium | reverse complement strand
GGTTTCGGATGTAGGTTTAATTGGTGGAGGAAGTTATCCGCAACCCGGTGAAATATCGCTTGCTCACAATGGCGTTTTGTTTTTGGATGAACTTCCTGAATACAAACGACAAGTTTTAGAAGTACTTCGCCAACCACTTGAAGATCGAACGGTAAATATTTCTAGAGCTAAATTTTCTGTTGACTATCCAGCTGGATTTATGCTTGTAGCAGCTATGAATCCATGTCCGTGTGGCTATTTCAACCATCCCGAAAAAGATTGTGTTTGTCCTCCGGGAACTGTTCAGCGATATTTGAATAAAATATCAGGACCTTTATTAGATCGAATTGACATTCACATTGAAGTAACACCGGTTTCATTTGAAGAACTCACAAATTCTGTTCCATCTGAAGGAAGTATCGAGATACGAAAAAGAGTTGAATCCGCTAGGAACATTCAAAAATCAAGATATAAAACCAGGATCGGAATGCATTGCAATGCACAAATGACAAAAAACGAATTTGATACACATTGTAAATTAGACGAGGTTGGAAATCAAATATTAAAAAAAGCAATGGACTCGATGGGATTATCCGCTCGGGCATATGATCGTATATTAAAAGTCGCGAGAACCATTGCCGATTTGGAAGAATCGCAAACAATTGAAGCTCAACATTTAGCAGAAGCAATTCAATATCGAAGTTTGGATAAAAACAATTGGAGCGTGAATTAAGTTGTTATTATATTGACTAATTTCAAGCTCCAATTGTTTTTATTTTACGAATCCGTAAGAGAACTGGTATTCCGATCCTAAATATTATGAATGTTTTTATTCATCATTGAACGGATTAGTCAGTTTTTATTCATGTCTATTTCAAAACGGCAATTCAGCATCGTCATCTATCGTTGTTCCGGCATCATTCTCTCTGTTTTTTAATACAGTTAATACAGGCTCATTTTTGATACGTGTGTATAATTCGGTTCCGAGAATTTCTTCAAAATAGGGAGAAAGTGAATGGCTGCATCCCCAGAAGATTTCACCCATTGGAATTTCGGTGATTCCAAGGGATTTTATTTGACTTAAGACCGTGCTCTTGGAAATTGACTCAGTGTGAACGGATGCATTCAGTTCTTCTGTTAGGTTCTCGAACACTGCATTTAAATTAAATCGTTCATTGTCAGGAGTTAAAAACAGGCGAGCGTCTACAGTGTCCTCATAGAATCCGTCCCATAGGTGAACAATAACTTGATACGTGTTTATTTTTACAGGGTTTTGGCAGTGAATATCTGCTTTGATTAAGCTAGAATCAGGAGGGATTTCAAAAACAACGGTAACCCCCGGTTGGTGTTTATTGAAGTTACTTTGAAACGCATCAAATTTTTCAAGCGCCTTAATGATAATGTCAAAATCACTTACTTTTTTTAAATGAGTTTTATCCAGCTTTTCCTGATTTAGAATTTCTTTAACGGTATCAACAAGAGACGATCTAAATGAAACAATAAATTCATCAATCGATTTTTTTTCTTGACTCGAAAAAATCTCATAATAACTTTCTTTTGCGCGTCCGTACCGGAATAAAAAGAATCGAAAAGCTTCGTTTTCCATTGGTTTTCTGTTGAAGTGTTAAACTTATTAAAAGCTGAAGAAGTTTTGAGTATTCCTGCAAATTTATCTGGCACATGAGAAGAATCCATTTCCAAAATCTACATCCCGTTAAACAATGAAAAACGATCCGTTTTGGATTCAAGTTGCCAGCCCATTTCCTTGTCCTTTTTGTAGTACAATTTCCAAGTCTTGAAATCCTTCGAAAGATATATCACAGCTTCTTTTGTCTTTTTGCGACCAAGCTGGAAGGAAATGTGTACTTCGTTCTTGTTTAGATTGCGTGTATTGTCAGATTCAACGCACTTTAGGATCCTGTGACGGTCTTCCCTCAAAGTTCGACTTCCAGTTTCTTTAGCCGTATATTTTGAAGAGGTTAGGGAATAGGTAAAATAGAATTTCCAGCGAATAAAGTAGGAGGGATTGAGGCGGTCTTTAAGGTCGCCATGTGATATGGTGATCTCTTCTCCTAAACGGTACATGAGGTTACCGGAGAACTCTGACAATAGTGACTTTGTTTTTTTGAGAATTACGCGTTTAAAGTCAACTTGCAGAGCTTCGCTTTCAAAATTGATGGAAGTGTTTTTCCACTTTTCCTGAAAATGTTTAACCTCTAAATTTAGTTCCTGGATGCGCTCGCCAAGTTTAGCATGTGCTTTCATGGCTTCGTTATTGAATGCGTCAAGATTGGCAATAAAGTAATCTTCAGCCTTCTTTTTTTTCGTGTGCGTATTGCATGTATAGCGCGAGATAAAGACGGTATATTCGTTCGTGTCCAGCATCTCTTCGTGTTCCTTCAGAACGGTGGTCACCAGTTCCTGGTGGTTTTCATCAAATAATAGCGTGGCAATTTCTGAAGGTGTTCTTGTCATAGCGGTGCAATCAAAAGACCTAATATAGTGATAAAATCCACAAATAATTAAATTTAGGCACTGGAAACTGAACAACGTGTTTCGAGTTTTCATGAAATTCACAATCGTTACCCATGCGAATCAACAATCAGCTGAGGAGTTTCACCTAGAACCCTCGTGTTCCATTACGCCGAGTTGTATGGGTAATCTCGGTTCAACCCAGTTGATAATTAGTCAACTCCCAAAAATTTTTGTTTGACTTTTTGGATTTAGATAAAAAAGGGGTCTATGTTTCTAGATTTTTTTTGGAAAAATTTTTGAGGGGATGCACTTTATTTTCGCTATTAAACCCCCTTTTTATTGGACTACACCTCTACATGGGCGGGTTACGGGGGGGAGGACCAAAAGAATATAGGACTTGGTATGGGGAATTGAAGCTCAACATTTAGCAGAAGCAATTCAATATCGAAGTTTGGATAAAAACAATTGGAGCGTGAATTAAGTTGTTATTATATTGACTAATTTCAAACCAAATTTAAAAACACAATGAAAAGTCTTATATTATTAATTTCATGTTGTTTCAGTATCTCAGTTTTCGCTCAATACCTAATTGGACATACAACCATTACTTTTAACGATCCTGCACGAACGGGTGGGTTTGGTTCGGGTGGTGGGGCAGGCAGGCAAATTCAAACTGAAATTTATTATCCCGCAGCCACATCAGGCGACAATGTAACGGTTGCTTCGGGTCAATTTCCTGTAATTACGTTTGGTCATGGTTTCGCAATGTCATGGGATGCCTACACGAATATCTGGCAACATTACGCAGCAAGAGGTTTTATTTTGGCATTTCCAAGAACAGAAGGAGGATTAATCCCAGGTCCAAGTCATGGTGATTTTGGAACAGACTTAAAACAAGTTTCAGATAAAATGCTGGCATTAAATTCAAATACCTCTTCCATTTTCAACGGAAAAATTCTTCAAAAAGCAGCCATAATGGGTCATTCCATGGGCGGAGGCGCCTCTTTTCTCGCTGCTGCAAATAATACCAATATAGAAACGGTTATTGGTTTGGCTCCTGCAGAAACGAATCCATCTGCAATAGCTGCTGCGCAAAATGTTAATGTTCCCGCTTTGATTTTTTCTGGAAGTTCAGATGGCGTTACTCCACCCGCAGATCATCATATTCCAATTTATCAAGGATTAACGAGTACGTGCAAAAGTTTTGTTTCTATAACTGGCGGAGCTCATTGCTATTATGCTAATACAAATTTCAATTGTGATTTTGGCGAAAGCACTTCTTCACAAAATGTTTCAATCACAAGAACTGAACAACAAACGGCAATGTATTCGGTGCTAGATCCATGGTTAGATTTTAAGCTGAAGGGGATTTGTGATGCATACGGAGCATTTTTGTTAGCAATTCAATCAAGTCCGGGTACTATAAATGAAACTAGTTGTCCATCACTACAAACGGTTTCCATATCAGCTAATGGAATGCTATTAAATGCTACAGCCTCAGGAAATCCTGTTTCATACCAATGGTATTTAGATGGGAATGCAATAAATGGAGCAACTTCATCAACCTATGAAGCAACTCAAGAAGGGGTTTACCACGTGATTGCAACTTATGATTATGGTTGTACTGTAAGTAATAACCAAACTTTAGGTTCATTCGAAGAGAATATTCTAAACGTAAAAATTTATCCAAATCCTGCAAATGAAGTATTGTTTATTCAAATGAAAGAAGAAAAAGTGTCAGTTAAAGTATTGGATATCAATGGTAGATTAATTAACCAAAAAATTGAAGGATGTTCATTACATACGATTGACATTTCCAATTTAAAAAAAGGAATTTATCTTGTTGAAATAACAGATGGTGCAAATAGCTTCACAAAACGCTTTATCAAAGAATAATTTCGTAATTTCGGCAAAGCAATCTTGCCTTATTTCATGAAAAAACTCTTTACAATCCTATTTTTCGGAATCTTCATTGGTTTCGGATTTTCTCAAGAATATTCCATTCGTGGTTTCGTTTACGATAAATCAAATGGTGAACCCATAAGTGACATTAAAGTAAAGTTGCTTCGAGCGGACAGTTCAATTGCGGCGCAAGCAATGACTAATATCAGTGGTTTCTTTGCCATTCCAAAACTTTCTAAAGCGAAGTATATTTTGAAAATTGACGACTTTAAATATGCCCTAACCTATTTAAATGTTGAGTTGGTTGAAAAAAAATACATCAATGATGTTCGCTTCGACCTTTCTGTTCCTGATAAGTCAGTTGAACTAGGGACTGTTACAATTACTGCAAAGAAAGAGAAAACTCAAATCGATAACGGTAAAATAACACTAGGAAAGAAGGAACTTGAGAAAATCCCTAGCTATGGCGCTGAAAATGACATTGTTGGTGGTATTTCAGTAACACCAGGGGTAATTACCACAGGTGATCAAGGAGGACAATTGTACGTTCGTGGTGGAACTCCTATTCAAAATAAGATTTTACTTGATGGAATGACTATTTATAGTCCGTTTCACTCAATCGGATTTTTCTCTGTCTTCGAAACAGAATTAGTCAAAAGCATGGATATTTATACAGGTGGCTTCGATTCGCGATATGGTGGAAGAATTTCTTCCGTAATGGACATTACGTATCGTGATGGTAACAAGCAAAAATTTGGGGGTAAAGTTTCAGCTTCTCCATTCCTTGCCAAATTAGTCTTGGAAGGTCCACTTGGTAAGAAAAAAGGTGATGAACCAAGATCTGGTTCTTACATATTTTCCGCAAAACATAGTCTATTGGATTACACGTCTAATAGTCTGTATCCTAAAGTCAATGAAGGAAATGGACTTCCATTCAATTTCACAGATTTATATAGTAAAATAACATTCAGTTCAGATGGAGGTTCCAAATTCAGTGCATTTGGATTTCATAACCAAGATTCAGTCAATTACGATGTTGCGAATCTCAGTTGGTTGGCTTCCGGCGGTGGTGTGAATTTTCTTTTGGTTCCGAGCGGTTCACCTATCTTTATTCGTGGTCACGTGAATGGAAGTAACTATGAAACATCATTTACGGAAGTAGAACAACAGCCTCGTTTTTCTAGAATTGGCGGGTTTGACTTAGGTTTTGATTTCTCTTATTTCTTAAAAAATGAAGGAGAAATGAACTATGGGTTCAATCTAAGTGGATTTAACACGCAATTCGTTACTTATAACGAAGCTAAAACCAGAATTGAAGCGG
>JBILIY010000113.1:0-5098 GCA_044368815.1 Crocinitomicaceae bacterium | reverse complement strand
CGCCAATGTTTTCGCATCAATATTGAATATTTACGGTTTTGATGATTTTGATTTCCCAAATGTAATTACCGCTAATAACGACGGAACAAATGATGAGATTAATCTTTTCGAAAACTTTAAAACATGCGAGGAATATACCCTTTATATCTTTAATAGATGGGGTAATTTAGTATTCGAACAAACATTGTATTCTCCTCAGTTTAAAGGTGAAACTTTGAATGGAGATAAGCTAGAAGAGGGTGTTTATTTCTATAAATTGGTCATTTCAGATGCCGCCGAGGATAAATCCACTAAACATGGATATATCCATATCGTAAAATAAATTTAATTCACTGAAATTCATCGAACCAAATTTTAGAATCTTTAACTAATTTTGGTCTATGCGCTTTTACATCGATGAAAACAATTTTATTGAAACGAATTCACCTATTGATCTTTCCATTGGATTAAGAAATAGTAATGAAAATGTAAGAGCCTGGTATGTTGATCCACCGAGATTTGAACCTGTGCGCGCTAATGGTTTTCTTGGAAGTGTTGAAGAAGGTGGATCCGTTAATTTTCGTGATGTTTTCTTTAACCCACATGGCCATGGAACACATACGGAATGTTGCGGTCACATTACAAAAAAGGTACATTCGATCAATCAAAACTTAAAAAACTATTTTTTCAAAGCAACGCTTCTAACGATTACGCCTGATAGAATTGAAAACGGCGATTATGTCATTTTGGATCATCATTTTGAACAATTGAAACAATCGGATTATACGGAGGCTGTCATAATTCGAACTTTACCAAATGGAATCGAGAAGAAATCCATGAATTATTCCGACACAAATCCTCCTTATTTTGATTTGTCAGTGATTAATGTTCTTAATAAGTTTACTGTTCAACATTTTTTGATTGATTTACCTTCGGTCGATCGTGAATCGGATGGTGGAGAACTCGCATTTCATCATGCTTTCTGGAATGTGCCTTCCAATCCAAATCTTGGAAGAACAATTACCGAATTAATTTATGTAGACCCATTAATTGATGATGGTCAGTACATTTTAGAATTACAATTCGCTCCTTTCGAAAATGATGCTAGTCCAAGTCGACCAGTAATTTACAAGTTAGAAAAAAAATAAAGGACTCCTGCAAGAGTCCTTTTTAGTGGTAGATTAAGAAGTATGAGTGGTAATTCAGTTTAACAGAGAAGCTTCTTATGTAAATTCTTGAGAAAATGTCGACTAAAAACTATAAAACTCTTATCAAACTAAAACTGCCTCTCCAAGCAGAACGCCGACCTTTACATAAGAAGCAACCTGTCATCTCCTTATTTCGTAACTAAGGTAAGTTAAGTTTTTAAATCAATTAATCGGAATGAATATTGAACCATATTCAATGAATATTAATGGGAGTTTGGGTAACATCAGATTTTTTGACAACTAATTTCGGCTGAGAAAGAGGGATTTGCTTCGTAGGTCTAAGCTTCGCTTCGAGACGAACCCGAGTGTCTCATCCCTAAATACTTTTCAACTCAACTATTCTTGGCGGAGAGAGAGGGATTTGCTTCGCAGGTCTACGCTTTGCTTGCACAAACCCGAGTGTTCTCATCCCTAAATACTTTTAAACTCAATTATTCTTGGCGGAGAGAGAGGGATTTGCTTCGCAGGTCTACGCTTTGCTTCGGCACGAACCCGAGTGTTCTCATCCCTAAATACTTTTAAACTCAATTATTCTTGGCGGAGAGAGAGGGATTCGAACCCTCGATAAGCTTTAGACCTATACACACTTTCCAGGCGTGCTCCTTCAACCACTCGGACACCTCTCCTTATGCCGCAAAAATACAATTATTTTCCTTCTATTGTTTAATTAGTTTTTTTGTGAACTCGTGATTCGTTCCTATTACCTTAACGTAGTAAGAACCATTCGCTAAATTACTTGTATTGAAATTGTATATGGAAGTTGAATTATTCGTTAATTGTTTTGAAATAATTCGTCCGGTCACATCCAATAGCTGAATTTCATTTGTTAAACCATTAAGCGCTGCAATATCGACGTTAAACTCATTATTCATTGGATTTGGATAAACAAGAATATTGTCAGCTGTTAGAACTGAAATATCCGCAGTGCTGCTTGGAGCAATATTAACTGTGTAATCCTCCGTTTCACCATAAGTGGCAATAGCACAAGGATCAATTGCTCCGTCTACTGAATATGAAATTCTAACTCTCATTCGAACAGAGCCAGTTATTGCTGTTGCTGGGACGGTAAATGCAAATTGATTGCTCCATCCTGCAGCAACTATGACATAGCCAACTCTTTCTGCCGTTGAAAAAGTAAAGTCATTATTATAATCTATCCAAACAGCGATTTCATCATTGGTATACGCCCCTGTACCTTGGCCAGTTATAGCCGGAGTAACAGTTATTGTATACTGAGAGCCTTTTGTTAGGGATGCAGAAGAATTCAAATATGCCGCATAACCTCCAGTAGTACAGACTGTCGTATTATTAATTGTACCTAAGGTAACATTTTGAATATATTCGTCACAAGCATTTGATATAGAAGGCGTACATGGACCAGTTGCAGCCGCTACGATTATGTAGTTTGTCTTAGTTTCCGCATCTGATCCTTGGGCATTTGTTGCTGTTAGAGTCACCGTATACTGACCAACCGTATTAAAGGTTACTTGTGGGTTTTGAGAGGTAGCTGTTGTTCCACCGGCATATGCCCAGCCTGTGGCAGGCGATATTGACCATGCCCAAGAAGTTGGAACACCCGTAGATTGATCTGTAAATGTAACAGTTGTTCCTGGCGTAACATTGGTTTGATTAGCAACAAAATTGGCAACCGGCGCAACTGGAGTTGTTGGCGTACACGGATTGCTAGACCCTGCCAAAGTCAACGCTCCTGAATTACTTGGATCTAACCACGGTTTTAATTGGCGATTCGTCGCCGTACCGTTTGACGTCCAATGGTATGACATTTTTCCGTAATAGTCTGGTTGATTTGTCGCATTACAAAAAGATCCGCCACCTGTAAGAGTTCCAACAATGTAACCTTGTGAGTTGTTAAAATAGGGAGATCCGGAAGACCCACCTTCAGTAACACCATGTCCATTAGCATTAGCAGTCCAAGTTAATCTCCAATGAGATTGAAGGCCATTTCCATTCCATCCACTGCTTACAGTATTTCCAGATGCTGTTGATATTTTTTTAATGTCTCCTGCTGGATGATGAATTCCTGTGCCACCTGATGTAGCTGTGTTATTTGCATTCCAACCATTCCAATATGCATTAAAATTTGCTGATTTTAAAGTTGTAATTGTATTTGCCATGTTATTTGCTAATCCTAATTGAACCAAAAGAAAATCTGATCCACTATCGCCTCCACCATCTCCTGAATCTGCGATTCGTAAACAACCTGTTATTATATTATCATCTAAAGTACCTGCAGTCGATGGATTTGTGCAATTTGGAGATTCATATCTAAAATAAAATTTCCATTGAGTCATGTTTGAAGTACTAGCAGTAACCCCACAATGCAACGCAGTTAGGAAATAGGGTTTGCAATCTTGAGCCGTATTATTTATCAATGACCCAGAACACCAACCTTGAGAATTACCATCAACCACAAGAATCCTGGCAACGCCTCTTTTCTCATCTTGCCAAGGATCACCAACGGGCGTACAATTAACATTTACCTCGCAAGCCTCAGATTCGTTAATTTTTTCTTTTTTTGCGTAACCAGTTGATCGATAATTGTGCATCACTCGATCAATAAGGATTTCAGATGGCTGCGTATTTGCTGGTTCATGTAAAACAAGTATTAAATCATCTCCTCGACACAGAGCCGCATGTTGGGTAAACAATTCTTGAACGTCTGCACGCGTCATTGTATTGTGAGTGATTCTGCCATCCAAGTCAAGAATGTTCAGAGTTGTTTCACCATAAAGTTTAAATGTTTCAAATAAAATACTTAAGGCTTCTGCTTCGGGAGATGAAACACGTAATTTCCAAGTTCGACTTCCATCTGAATTAGTTGTCCATACACCGGAATTTTGTGTTGTGATATTCGTAAATTGAGCAACACCGATTCGATATAAAACTCCTTGTTTTTCTCGGATTTCGTCCTCTTGAGCTAATTGAGCTCTATTAATTTTCGGGAAAACAATTTTTGGAATTCCATCCAAAGTCAACGATGTAGTAACTTGAGACTTAAAGCTAAAGGCAAGAATAAGTGCAAAAAAGGCGGATAATAGTTTTTTCATAGTTTTAGTTTTGTAGGTAACAAATTTAAAAAAATATTCGAATTTTTATAAAAACAATTGGATTCAAAATAAGTTTGTTGATAAGATTGAGGAATTTAATTTCCTAACAAAAGCATTCCAATCGTAAAATAGATAAACAAACCTGTTACATCATTCAAGGTAGTGATGAACGGTCCAGTAGCCAAGGCAGGATCAATTTTATAACGATTAAGAATCAGAGGAATCAACGTACCGATAGTTGCTGCAAAAACGATTACTGTGAACAACGAAATGCTTACAACCAATCCAAATTCGGCGCTTTCAAAGATATAAGCTATGCCAAAGATTAAACTTGCCAAAAGCAAACCATTTACTAATCCAACTGCAGACTCTTTTAAGAGTTTGGGTAAAATCTTACCGAAATCCTTGTCTCCACGTGCCAGCGACTGCACCACAATTGCGGAAGACTGAACGCCAACGTTTCCGCCTGTCGCTGTAATTAAGGGAATGAAAAAAGCGAGTGCAGGAATTGCAGTTATATTCCCTTCGAAACCTGAAATAACCTTAGCACCTAAAATACCTCCAAGCATCCCGATTACTAGCCATGGTAAGCGCGCAGCAGAAATTCGCCAAATGCTTGCGCTTGAGTCCATTGGTTCAGATATACCTGTCGCCAATTGGAAATCTTTATCCGCCTCTTCCTTGATGTAATCCACAACGTCGTCAAGGGTAATTCTTCCAACCAATTTATTTTGATAATCAACTACAGGAACAGATACTAAATCGTACTTTTCCATCACTTTGGAAACCTCCTCAGCGGAGTCACTTGTTTTTACAGAAATGATGTTTTTTGATTGAAATAAA
>JBILIY010000227.1:0-3515 GCA_044368815.1 Crocinitomicaceae bacterium | reverse complement strand
TAGGCGCAGGCTCAGCAGCTACTGGAATTGCCAATTTGCTTACCGAAAAATTGATTTTAGCTGGATTGAGTAGGGAAGAGGCACTTAATAAAATCTATTTTTGCGATGTAAACGGATTGCTGATTAAGAGCAGAACTGATCTTCAAGAACATAATGTTCCCTATGCGAAAGAATTGAATTCATTGTCGTTTACAGAGTCGTTAAGGGAATTGAAACCACATGTGCTCATCGGCGCTACGGGTGCTCCAGGAACTTTTACTCAAGAGGTCATTGAACTAATGTCTGATAATCACAATCGACCTGTGATCTTCGCGCTATCCAATCCTACTTCAAAAGCGGAGTGTACAGCGGAACAAGCATACACTTGGAGCAAAGGAAATGCAATTTTTGTTAGTGGAAGTCCTTTTGCGAATGTTGAATATAAAGGTAGGATTTTCGATCCCGGTCAAGGCAATAATGCCTACATTTTTCCTGGATTAGGACTTGGAATAATTGCCGGATCGATTGAACACGTAAACGATGAACTATTAATTGCCGCAGCAGAAACGGTAGCTCAAAATGTAACGGAAGACGATTTGAGTTTGGGAGCACTTTACCCACCAATTAATGCGATAAGGTCAATTTCAATTGCCATCGCTAAAGCAGTAATGAATAATGCTATTAAACAAGGACTTTCCAGTATAAAAATTGAGGAAATCGATCATTTTATTAATAAGGAACTATATGATCCGAGTTATTGATTATGGACAAGATTTAAAAATTACAAAGGAATCGATAATCTAAACCATTAAAATTCGCATTCGGATAATTAACAGCTGTTATCTTTGCAATAAATCTATTTCAAAATGTCAGACGATAAAAAAATCATTTTTTCAATGGTGGGAGTTTCCAAAACGACTCCCCAAGGAAAGCAAATCATCAAAAACATCTATCTATCCTTTTTCTATGGAGCCAAAATCGGAATCATCGGTTTGAACGGTTCTGGGAAATCTACCGTAATGAAAATCATTGCAGGATTGGATCAAGCATATCAAGGTGATGTTGTTTTTTCACCGGGATATTCAGTCGGTTACCTTCCGCAAGAGCCTGAACTTGATTTGAATAAAACAGTCAAAGAAGTTGTGATGGAGGGCGTACAAGAAATTGTTGATATTCTTAATGAATATGAAGAAATCAATGCCGCCTTCATGGATGACGAGGTTCTGAATGACCCAGATAAAATGGATAAACTCATTGCTCGTCAAGGAGAAGTTCAGGATAAAATAGATGCTACCGACGCTTGGGAGTTGGATACAAAACTCGAAAGAGCTATGGATGCGTTGCGTTGTCCTCCTGATGATCAATTGATTTCAACACTTTCAGGAGGAGAGAAAAGACGTGTGGCTTTGTGTCGTTTACTTCTGAAAAACCCAGATATTTTACTTTTGGATGAACCTACCAACCACTTGGATGCGGAATCCATCGACTGGCTTGAACAACACTTGCAACAATACAAAGGAACGGTGATTGCCGTTACCCACGACAGATATTTCCTTGATAATGTCGCAGGGTGGATTCTTGAGTTGGATCGGGGAGAAGGAATTCCATGGAAAGGAAATTACTCATCTTGGTTAGAGCAAAAAGGAAATCGATTAAAAGAGGAAGAGAAATCGGAATCCAAGCGACAAAAAATGTTGGCGCGCGAATTGGAATGGGTTCGCATGAATCCAAAGGCACGACAAGCAAAAAGCAAAGCTCGTTTACAGAATTACGACAAAATGCTCTCTGAGGATGCAAAAGACAAAGAAGCAAAACTCGAATTACCCATCCCGAACGGTCCTCGTTTAGGGCAAAATGTGATTGATGCACTGCACGTATCGAAAGGATTTGGAGATAAATTGTTATACGATGATTTAAATTTCAAATTACCACCTGCTGGAATCGTAGGTATAATTGGTCCAAATGGAGCTGGAAAGACGACCATTTTCAAAATGATTATGGATGAATTGCAACCAGACAAAGGTGAATTTACCGTCGGCGAAACCGTGAAAATTGGATACGTAGATCAGACGCATAAAGACATTCACCCAGATAAGACGGTTTTTGATGTCGTCTCAAATGGTTTGGAGTATGTTGAGATTGGAAATCAGAAAATCATTGCTAGAGCTTATCTATCCAAATTCAATTTTAATGGCTCCGATCAGAATAAAAAAGTTGGTGTTCTTTCCGGTGGTGAACGAAATCGCTTGCATCTAGCAATGACCTTGAAAACGGAAGCCAATGTGTTACTTCTGGATGAGCCGACAAACGATATTGATGTGAACACGCTTCGAGCGCTAGAAGAAGGAATTGAAAACTTTGCTGGCTGTGCAGTAGTAATTTCCCACGACCGTTGGTTCCTTGATCGGATTTGCACCCACATTTTAGCTTTTGAAGGTGATTCGCAGGTTTATTGGTTTGAAGGAAGTTATTCTGAATACGAGGAGAATAGAAAGAAGCGATTGGGTGACGCAGGTCCAAAACGAATTAAGTATCGAAAGTTGGCCTAAATCTAATTTCATATTTTTCCACCAGCAAATCACATTTCTGTAACTAATTCATTGATGCTAAATTATATATGGATAGTTTGAACGGTGTTTTTACGATAACAAGATGTTAAATACAAAGCTTATGACAAAAAACTTTTACTGTTTGGTTTTTATTTCCATAATTTCTATTTCTTACGGACAGAAGATTAATTTTTATCCCGTCAAAGAGAAAAATCTAAACTTTGCGGAAAAAATGGGAATACCATCAGATACATCCGTTCATAATCTATACTCCTTTAGAATAAGCAAACAAATTACACTCAAACAATACAAGCAATACCTAAGCAGTATAGAAAAAGACTCTTCCTATGCCTTTTACTTAAGTCAACTACCAAGAATTGAAAGACAAGAAAATATCACCAAGAACTATTTGAATTCAAATGATTTGGATGATGAGCCAGTTATTGGGGTTTCCATGGATAACGCTTGTAATTTTGCACGTTGGTATACAACCGTTCAAAACAAAGAGAAAATTAAATATAGGTTACCTACAGTTTTTGAGTGGATTAGTATGAACGAAGAGCGAAAGCCTTCATCAAAGGACATTCTATTGGATTGGACTTTAAATGCCTATGACGAATCAGCTTACGATTTTTTTAAACGAGGAGAGTTTCCTGTAGGATTTTTTCATAAGCACAAAAAATATCAGCCGAAAGTAATGAAAAGAAAATGTGTCATTGGACAATCGTTTAGAATATCATTAGCCGACCCTGTGAAAATTTCCTCGACATTCCCTTGTTATGCTGATGAAGGCTATGCAGATGTTGGTTTTCGGTTAATAGAAGTAAGTAGGGCAGATTACTTTGATAAATACACAAACCAAGATGAAGTTCAGTCAGATATCAGTTTAAAATCCTTATCCAATTCACTTCCAATTTATCAGGAAAATGTCAAAATACAATCCATTGAACTGAATGGTAAACTAGTTGAATATACAACAAGAAATGG
>JBILIY010000084.1:0-5810 GCA_044368815.1 Crocinitomicaceae bacterium | reverse complement strand
AACCTGTGCAAACAATTCAATACATGAAAAGAATATTGCAATAAATAATAGATTTTTCATAAAAATTTATTTAATTAATTTCCCCTACTCTCCAGCTTTTCGGGTTTCGCTCTTACTGAATTCAGCAGCAAGACTGTTTTAAATTTCTGCAATTTTAAATCAACATACTGCAATCAAAGTTCAGTTTGAGATTTTGTTGGTTGCCAATGCAATTTGAGTACTCCGGAGCCGTTGAAATAATACGTTTTATGGTTTTTGTCGTATTTCACCGGTGCGTTAAATTCTTGTTTTAGTTCATCCATGTACTTGTAAACCATTCGATCTGAAATTTTCAATTTTTTAGCTAATTCTTTAGGAGTTCCCGTTTTTCGAGCTTGGATTAAATCAATGATGGTGATTAAGGCTGGGATTTTCATAGTGTTTTTCCACTTTTTTTACTCCGTGATCTTTGTCCATTCCCAACGTAATTTTCCTTGTTCATTATATTGGTATGTTTGACGAAAGCGGTTATACACAACCGGTGCATTTAGGTCATTTCGCAACACACCAACGTAATTGTAAACCATTCTTTCAGAAAGCTCCAAACGCCTTGCTAATTCCTTGGGAGTTCCGGTTCGTTCTTTTTCAACCAAGTGAATGAGGATTTTAATTTTCGCAATATTCATCTACAGATTTTCAATAAGTCGAATAACTTTAAGAATTGTCCCGAAAACAGATGAATCGCACATTAAACACACTCCTTGATATGAGTTGCAAAAGAACTGCGCGCAAGTGAAATATAAATTCAGTTTGAGAATTGACTCTTACTTTTTTTACCGAAGCAGAAAAAAAGTAATCAAAAAACTGCATTTCAACTTTCATAAGGCGTTTCCCGCGGACCACTCAGTCTTTTCGCTACGTGTCTGCCTGCCGGCGTGCAGGCTTTTGTCCTTATGCTTCCACCTATCGGCGGACAAGCCGTCTTCGCCATAACGGACCGCAACTGCAGTCAAAAATTCGTTAACGCTTTATAAAAGTTGGGTTAGAAGCACCAATATTTTTCACTTAACAAAGTAAAGAATAAGTCTCTCCACTCGAGGGGAGATTAAGAGGGGTGAAAATTTGTTTATAAGGTCACCCACCTCTGTCCTCCCTCAATGGAGGAGGTTAAATCTAACTTGGTTATGAAATAGTTTTAAAAAAAAGAATTGCACTGATGATTCTAGCGCGATGCCAAAAAATGAAAACCAAAATCAGTTCTTCTCTTATTTTTTTGCCGAAGCAGAAAAAAGTAAGAGAACAATTTCTACTTTTGATATGTGACAGAAAACCAAATCGATTATTGGAACCGATACGTTAATGGCAACAACCATGCGTTAGGAGAATTGTATGTCACTATTTTTGAAAAACTCGTTTTTCGCGCCATTTACTATACCAAAAATCCGGAAACAGCTCGGGACATTGTAAGTGAATTATTCGTCTCATTAATAGAATTAAATTCGAATGAACGCAAAAAACGCTGGGAACAAACATTGAATCCGGAGTTCCTACTTCTTGCAATTGTTCGAAATAAATGCTTGGATTTTTTAAAAATTGAGTCCGGCAGATTACGAATTTTGAAACAACAAGAAATTGATACAATTAATTACGCTCAAGAAATGTCAGATATAATTAAACATCTGGAACAATGCATGCATGAACTCACAGCAGATGAGCGAAATCTGATGAATTTACATCTACACGGTTTTAATAATCAGGAAATTGGTGAAACATTGCAAATTTCTGAGAAAACCGTTCGAAATAAATTGAGTTTATCAAGAAAACGAATTATTAAGTTGTGGCATCAAATGAGCCTTTTGATACATTTTTTATGGAGTTGAACCAATTAAAAGACTTGCTTAATCATCCTGATCAATTGAAAATTGTAGTGGAGAAATTGCGTTCAGATAAAACTCAATCGGAAGAAATCAAAGGATTTATTGCGCTTTACGATGTTTTAGACGGAGATTCTTTAAAAATTAAGAATTATTTAAAAGAAACAGAATTTTCAATTAAAAATGTAATTCCTAAAAACATAAAATCATTTTCCATTTTAAAATACGCTGCTACATTCTTAATATTATTTGGCATTACATCTTTATTTTATTTAAATTTTCGAAATAGTAATAAAATAATTGAGCAGAAAGAGGTAATTACGAACCTATTCAAAGATCCGGGAATTCCCATTTACATGTCTGAGGAAACAAAAATTAATTGGGCTGAACTCATGTTTGCCATTGAACAGGAATCTTCCGAAAAAGCGATACAAGTTTGGAAAAAAATTGAAAACGATGCACCGAAAAACGATACTGTTTTGTACTATGGTGGAATTGTTCATCGAAATAATCTAAAGATGAATAAAGCACTGCGTTATTTCAAGGCCAATTTAAAAACCGAAAGTGTTTTTCACGATCAAAGCTTATATTATATTGCAATCAACGATTGGGAAATGGGAAAAATCTCAGAAGCAAAGAGCAAATTATCAAAACTTAAAAATGCCGAGAATTTAGATATTAGACAAGCCGTTCGTGTCAACTTGAAAGAAATAGAAAAGGAAAACTCTAAACTCTAAACTCTTAATTCTAAATTTAGATATCTCACAAGAAATCAACCATTTTATCATGTAACAAATACTTCCTTAAAAAAAATTAACTTTGGGGTAATCTTAATGCAAAAAGTTCTTAATATTTTAAATAGCTTTCAACCAATCACTTTGGAAGAAATGGATCGTGTTAAACTTATGAATCGTACTGATACAAAGTTTGCATTTACCTCTGAGCAATTAGAAAACATATTATCAACTATTGAACCCCACTACTCGGTTCTGGAAATAAATGAGACGCGGACTCCCCATTATGAAAGTCTTTATTTCGATGACAATCAATTTTCATTTTTTAAAGATCACCACAATGGAAAAACAGATCGATTTAAAGTAAGAATTAGAAAATATGTCGAGTCGAATCTACTTTTTCTTGAAATAAAACACAAATTCAAAGGAAGAACCGATAAAAAAAGAATTGTAGCGGATAATTTTGACTTGGAATTAGATGAAATTCAGAAAAAATTTCTCGAAAAGCATTTGCAAGAAGATAAAGATTTGGTTCCGACTATGTGGAATTCATTTCAGCGGATCACATTGGTTCATAAGCAGTTAAACGAACGACTTACACTCGATTTTAATATTGAGTTTCACTATAATCAAATTGCACGTAAATTCGATCGATTGGTCATTGCTGAGTTAAAACAGGAGGACCTCAATAGGAATTCAGAATTTTATCGGTTGATGAAAAAAAATCAAACAAGGCCTTATCGATTGAGTAAATATTGTATCGGTTCAATCGAACTATATGGTTCAGACCGATTGAAATTCAATCGATTTAAGAAAAAATTACTTTATTTAAAAAAAATTAATGATGACTACATTTGAATTATTCGCTTTACCACTATCTAAATCGCTTTCCATCAAATGGTTCAATAACGATTTTTATACGCTATTAATGCGTTTGTTGATAAACTTGACTTTTCTAACGATAATAATTAGATTTCTTTACTACAGTAAAACGAAAAGGAAGGATTATTTATTTACATATTACCTTATCGGAACCATCACGTTCTTCCTATGTTTTGGTTTAAAAAAATTAGATATTGACACAGGAATGGGGCTGGGACTTTTCGCGATCTTTGGAATTATCAGATATCGAACCGATGCGATTGAAATTAAGGAAATGACGTACTTGTTTCTGATAATTGGAATTAGTGTTGTCAACGCGTTGGCATCAAATCAAGTGAGTATCTCTGAAATGGCATTAATTAATGTAACTGTTGTGATTATGACATTCATTTTGGAATATAAATGGCTTGTCAAACACGAAACTAGAAAAACCATTAACTACGAACGTATCGACCTAATTATTCCTGAAAAATATGAAGCGATGAAATCAGATCTCGAAAAAAGAACGGGATTAGCAATTAATCGCGTGGAAGTTGGAAAAATTGATTTCCTAAATGACACAGCTCAAATTCGTATTTATTACTATGCTGATGAACAAACTTTTTCCGATTATCACGTAAGTTAATGTGATTTTTTAGAAACCGTTTAAATTTCTCTAATACTTATTCAATTCGATAACTTTCATCGAATAATTCGAATGAGCCTTGCTCTTTTTTTGTTAATTTTAGCGCACAAAAAAGAATTTTTACATGGAACAAGTTGCGCCCTACAAACCCGCAAATAATATACGTATCGTAACAGCTGCATCACTTTTTGATGGACATGATGCAGCCATCAACATCATGCGCAGAATAATTCAGTCCACGGGATGCGAAGTAATTCATTTAGGGCATGACCGATCTGTTGAAGAAGTTGTAAACTGTGCTATTCAAGAAGATGCGCAAGCCATCGCCATGACTTCTTATCAAGGTGGTCATATTGAATACTTCAAATATATGTTTGACTTATTAAAGGAAAAAGGGGCTCCACACATTAAGATTTTTGGTGGTGGCGGTGGAACCATTCTTCCTTCTGAAATTGAAGAATTACATGCATACGGAATAACGCGCATTTATCATCCCGACGATGGGCGTGCCCTTGGACTGCAAGGAATGATTAATGATTTGGTTCAAAAATGCGACTTCCCAGTTGGGACGAACATCACCAATGAACCAGAAAAATTGGCTGAGAAAAATGTTCCTGCCATTGCGCGCGTGATTTCAGCAGCAGAAAATTTCCCAAGTGAAAATACAGAGATTCTAACGAAAATAAGAGAAACAGCAAAAGAAAAAGCAATTCCTGTGCTTGGTATAACTGGAACTGGTGGAGCAGGGAAATCTTCTCTTGTAGACGAATTGGTACGACGTTTTTTAATCGATTTTTCAGGAAAACAAATTGCTGTTGTTTCCGTCGATCCGTCAAAACGAAAAACTGGTGGTGCTTTGCTCGGTGACAGAATTCGAATGAATTCAATAAAAAATGAGCGCGTTTACATGCGTTCATTGGCAACCAGGCAATCCAATTTGGCATTATCTAAACACGTTGCTGAAGCTATAAGCATATTAAAAGCTGCAAACTACGATTTAATCATTTTGGAAACCTCTGGAATTGGACAATCGGATACAGAAATTTTGGATCACAGTGATGTTTCATTATACGTGATGACACCAGAATATGGCGCGGCGACTCAGTTGGAAAAGATTGACATGCTTGATTTTGCAGACGTTATTGCATTGAATAAGTTTGATAAACGAGGTGCCTTAGACGCCTTGCGTGATGTCAGAAAACAATATCAACGCAACCATAATTTGTGGGATAATAACGTTGACGAAATGCCTGTTTACGGAACAATTGCATCTCAGTTCAACGACCCGGGAATGAACTCCCTATACAAAGTCATTATGGACAAAATTGTAGAGAAAACAGGTTCAGAATTAAAGTCAACATTTGAGATTACGCGTGAAATGTCTGAAAAGATTTATGTCATCCCGCCAGACAGAACCCGCTATTTATCGGAAATCTCCGAAAACAACCGCAGTTATGACAAATGGGTGAATGAACAAGTTGTGGTTGCAGAAAAATTATACGGATTGAATACATCAATTCAAGTTTTGACAGATTCAAAAATTGAAGATAGAGATCGACTGATTAAAGGGTTGCAAGAAACTTTTGAAAATGAAAAGTTGAATTTTGATCCGAAAAATTGGGCAATTCTGCAAGATTGGGATGAGAAAAAACAATCATTTAAAAATCCAGAATATCAATTCAAGGTTAGAGATAAAATTTTAAGTATTCAAACGCA
>JBILIY010000083.1:0-5828 GCA_044368815.1 Crocinitomicaceae bacterium | reverse complement strand
CGTTCCTTTTGTTACCGATTACGCCGTTCAAGCAATGGAAAAAGCAGGGATCACTCCCAAGCGAGCAATTATTCGAGGCGGAACGGATGGCTCAAGGTTATCATTTATGGGCTTGCCTTGTCCGAACATCTTTACAGGTGAAATGGCGATTCATTCGAAACACGAGTTTGTGAGTGTTCAGGATATGCAAAAAGCGGTCAATACGTTGGTTGAGTTGATTCAGATTTGGGAGAAACATTAAAGGACTTTTGTATTTTTGATATTAAATGGATTATAAACTCATCCTCAAGGAAATTAAAGCTGGAAAATTCGAAAAGATATACTTTTTGCACGGCGAAGAGCCCTATTTTATTGATTTGATTTCAAATGCTGTTGAAGCCAATGCTTTGCAGGAACACGAGCGCGACTTTAATCAATCCGTTTTATATGCAAGAGAAACCGATGCTCTTTCCTTATTAGGTGAGCTGAATGCCTATCCAATGATGGCAGAAAGAAGATTGGTTGTTTTAAAAGAGGCTCAATATTTTAAGGACATTGAGGCCCTTGAAAAGTATTTTGACAAACCTGCAGATACTACAATTTTTGTGGTTTGTTATAAGCATAAAACCTATGACGCTAGAAAAAAAAGCATAAAGGCATCCGCCAAGAATGGCTTGGTTTTTAAATCAGACAAAATACGTGAATACCAACTTGCTGATTGGATCAATGCACACGTGAAATCAATTGGTTATGAAATAACCTCCAAGGCTAGCATGCTTTTAACAGAATTTATTGGTAATGACATCAGTCGAATAGTAAACGAAATTGAAAAGCTTACAATTTTAGTTCAAAAAGGCACTACTATTAATGACGTTCATATTGAAGAAAATATTGGCGTATCCAAAGATTACAATGTTTTCGAATTGACTAATGCCGTTCAATCAAGGGATTCTTTGAAATCTTTTAAAATAGTACGCTATTTCGAGAATAATCCCAAAGCGGCGGATATTACCGTAGTGATTTCAAATTTATTTCGTTTGTTTTCGAATATCATGCGAATTCATTTTTTACCAAATAAATCGAGAGAATCCGTTGCGCAGGCTTTGGGAGTTCATCCGTTTGTTGCAGGCGAATTATTAAATGCTCGAAACAATTTCGATCCGAGAAAGCTTGCCTCAAATATTGAAACGCTTCACGAATTTGACCTCAAGGCGAAAGGGGTTGGAAGTTCCTCTGCATCTCAAGGAGAATTGATGCGTGAAATGATTTTTAAATTATTGCATTGATGGCCTCATTTTTTGCAATAGACATAAATTTAAATTCAACGGAATATCTTTTGTCGGAGGAAGAATCCAAGCATTGTGTTCGGGTTTTGCGATATGGAATTGGTTCTGAAATAGATTTATTGGACGGAAAGGGAAATCAATTTAAAGCCCTCGTTAAAGATAACCATCCAAAACGTTGCAAATTGGAAATCAAACAAGTTGTATCGCATACGAGGCCTTCAATTGACATTCATGTGGGGATGGCTCCTACAAAAAATATGGATCGCGTTGAGTGGTTCTTGGAAAAAGCAACCGAACTAGGGTTGACCAAATTAACTTTTTTGAAATGCGAGAACAATGAACGTTCATCAATTAATTTTGAACGGTTACAAAAAATTGCAATTTCGGCAATGAAACAGTCCAAACGATTTTATCTTCCTGAAATTGGAAATTTAATGTCATATAAGGAGTTCGTAATAAAAAATCCTAAGGGATACATCGGGCACTGTTATGAAGGAGAAAAGATTCAGATAAACGAAATTAAAAAAGGTGGTACTTTTCTAATTGGTCCAGAAGGTGATTTTTCAAAACCGGAGGTCGATTTCGCACTTTCGAATAGCTATCACGCTGTTCGAATGAGTGATTTTAGATTGCGAACTGAGACCGCTGCTTTGCTAGCAGTTTTTGCTCTTAGTTAATTCTTAACAAATCTTTTATTCACCGAGTAGGCTGCCGACTTCAGTTGAATTGTATAAATTCCAGAGCTGAAATTTGCCGTTTTTACTTTAATTTCATTCGAATCTATCACCTGTTCTTGATAAACTAGTTTTCCAAATGCATCCAAAATACAAACATCCAATGTAATGTTCATTTTAGGAACTGAAATTGTAACGATATCCTTAGCAGGATTTGGATAAACTTGAACATTAACTGCTTCAGAAATCTCGGTAATACTTGAGTTTTGGGATTGTATACATGAATTTACAACTTGTATATTCACAGGCTCAACTTGCTTATTTAATACTTTTATAACTGAATCCAAGCAAATTTCGGAAGTCATATCAGACAGATAAATTCGTAAGAATGGCGTGAAGTCGGTGTATTTCGGAATTAAACTATCTACTAATGACAAACAAGCAATTTCATTCGTAATGCTGTCATAATAAATTTCTGTAGGATATTGACTCGCGTTTATCAAACTTGATACCCCTGTAACTTTTGCGCCACTGATCTTTAACTCATAACCTTTAACCTCATTCATCGGATTTTTGATTTTTACATCCATATATCCGGTTGTTGCATCACCAAAGTTTGTATATACGCCAATTTCTCCCATGAAAACGGTTTGTTGGGTGTTTACAACCGAATTCGGAAAGATACATTCTGAGTTATTACTTGCTCCATTTTGTAAGCAGTTCATTAGTAGTCCGGCATCCCAAACATCAATTCGACCGTCAGCTGATAAATCGTTACAGGTTGTTGGGTTTAAATCATTCTTTACGGAATGGTCAAGGTACATTTGAACATCTGAATTATTTGATACACCATTAAAATCTAAATCACCTCGTTTGGCGCTACCATTGCAATTTCCTTCACAATCTAGCTGCGAATTACCGTACAAAACACCCGCACAATCATAATAAGGGGTGCAATTTGGAAGAACATTAAAACTTTTGACACCATTCGTTTCAGAAATACGAACACAAACTTGCGCCCAATTATTTTGGTAATTTGATTCGTAATGACCCAGAGCATCAGGTGATTGATCCCAATTAACTTTAACCGCTAGGATGTATTCAGCGGTATCTAAATCAGTAATGTCAATCCATTGACAATCCAGTGCTCTTGAATAAATATCACCGCACTGACGCGTAATTCCCATATTACCACACCCATATTGAGGAGATCCACCATCTGAACATTCTAAATCCATGACACAAAAACCATTTTTGTGTCCGATTGGAATATTTTGACCATTCATCGTGTATAGCACATATTCGGCATATCCTTCATAATGAGCGTGACCGTGACAGTTTTGAAAGGAAAATTGATCTGGATTATCGCCCGGTGTTCCAATGTAATAATCCATATCACCAATATTTTTGATGTGCGTATCAAATGCTAAAACTGTTCTTGTTCCGTACCCATTCATGCAACCTTCTTCCACCATGCAATTTGTTGCAAACTCATCTCTGATTTCGAGCGAGTTTTGAATAGCACTTTGTACAATTGTCAAATCGGGGCCATCCGGACAATTTGGATTTGGATAATAATAACAAACACCAGCAGATGTGGCATCTGGATTGTAATTACAAGCTGTAGGATCCATGCAACCGACCAAAGGACCATCGTAAGTAATCGAAAAAGGAATTCCACCAGAACAGTCAGTTGTTCCATACAATCCAACCCTTATTATATAAGTGTTACCAGCAACTAAAAAAGCATCGATGTCTGCTCGAACTCCACAAACAGGATTATCGTCGTTGTAGAAAAGTGTACCCGTATTATCTGTATTAAAAACATAATTATTACATTGGTCATAAATCCAAAGCTTCGTATCGCATGTGGTCAAATTACAGGTGGAAATAGAATACATTCCTGAAGAATCGGGTGTGAATTCATAAAAAGTATTCGGATTTGGGGCTGTAAAGTTTCCTGCATTTATACTAATCGGGGAACTACAAATCGTTCCTGGTTGACAATTAAATGAGTGGGTTGCAACTGATGTAAATTGACCTCCAGTGGCCACTTGGGTTCCATTCCAAAGAACGGTGTATGAACCTTGACCATAGTTACAACACATCCCATCACCATAACTATCATGCATTTCAAATCTTATGCAAGCAGATGTATCTACACAAATGGTTGTATCATTCGTTGTTCCATTTGCAATTTGAATATTATTTGCGAAAAGTTTCCAGGTAGATTCAGCAGGATAGTTGTCAGGAGTAATAGCAATATTAACTAACCCTTGATTTGAAAGACATTGGGCGAAACTATTATATTCAAAACTAAATAGTAAAAATAGGAATGCGGCAATTTTGATTAAACTTTTACTCATAATTTTTTTAAAATGAACTGTTTATTTTCTAAAGATACAAATTTGTTGGATATGTAAAAACAAAATCCCTAACAATTCGAATTGATAGTAAATCTTTTATTCCTTATTTGCAGTTGCTTTTAAGGTGTCCTTTAGTTTCAATGCCCTGGCCTTCACCTCTTGAATAGTAGGGGCCATAATAGTAAAATGTCCCATTTTTCGAAATTCTTTCACTTGTTCTTTGCCATAGATATGCACATAAACACCGGGCTCAGCTAATAAAGACTCGAATCCCTCATAAAAGGCAGTTCCTACTGAATTCGGCTCACCTAAAATATTAATCATTGCTCCTGGTTGAATTAATTCAGTAGAACCAAGAGGTAAATTCAAAATGCTTCGTAAATGTTGTTCAAATTGGGATGTGATATTGCATTCTATTGTATGATGTCCACTATTGTGCGGTCTTGGAGCGATTTCGTTGACTAATAATTTTCCGTCCTTGGTTAAGAATAACTCAACGGCCAAAATTCCAACCATGTCCAATTTTTGGATAATCTCAACAGCCAAATTCTGAGCTTCTCGTTCAATATCAGTCGAAATTTCAGCAGGAGCGAATAGAAATTCTACCAAATTGGCTTGCGAATTAAACTCACACTCAACCGTGGGATAGGATATTACTTCACCTTTTTTATTTCGCGCAACTATAACAGCCAATTCTTTTTCAAAATCAACGAATTTCTCTAAAACAGTTGGTGCATCAAATGCTTTGTCAAAATCTGAATACGACGGCATGATTTGAACTCCTTTACCGTCGTATCCTCCCGTACGAAGTTTTTGAGCGAAAGGAAGAAAGTCAGCATGTTCAGATATTTCATTTTTGTCGATTAACCTGAAATCAGCAGTTGGGATTCCGTTATCTGCATAAAATTGCTTTTGAATTCCTTTATCCCGAATAATTCTCAAAACTCGAGGTTGGGGAAATACTTCCACACCATTTCGTTCCAATTCCTCTAAAGCCTCCAAGTTGACATTCTCAATCTCGACCGTAATCAGATTTTTATCTCTACCGAATTTTAAAACATCGTCGTAATCGGTAATTGATCCACACGTAAACTGATGAGAAATTCGACTGCATGGAGATTCGGGATCTGAATCCAATGTGTAAATGTGCACATTCCAATTAATGGCCTCTTGAATTAACATGCGACCTAATTGACCCGCGCCAAGAACACCTAATTTAAATTCATTTCCATACCATAATAATCCCATGTGACAAAGATAAGATATTCTCAAAGTTGAATTTAAAATGAAACAAAAAAAGCCATCCCGATAGAGATGGCTTTCAATGAAATTAATATGTTTTTATTTTAGTTGTTTTCCTGATTCTGCCTTGTACCATTCAACGTTATCTTTTATTTCAACAGGAACGTTAGACTTTGCATTCAATTTCCTTTGAATATTCATCCAATAGTAGAATCCAAAGAAACCAAGTAACAAAAGAATGTCATTGAAAATATTCCCAACGTTGTCGTAAAACAAAAATG
>JBILIY010000082.1:0-5854 GCA_044368815.1 Crocinitomicaceae bacterium | reverse complement strand
GGCACAGGGGGATTAGCTCCATATACCTATAGTTTGAATAATGGGTCATATGTTAGTCAAGGTCATTTTCAAAATTTAGCAGGTGGAACAACCTACAATGTTAGGGTAAAAGATGCTAATGGATGTGTTGTTACATTTGTGAAATATGTTAATGAACCAGCTTTATTGACTCTTAATGCCACCAAGAATGATGTTTCATGTGCTGGTGGAAATAATGGAATGATTTCGTTGAATATTACAGGGGGAGTCGCACCGTTTCAATTTGATTGGTCAAATGGTGAATCAGGCCCAACAATTGATGAATTGGTTGCGGGTGTTTATGGTGTTGAAGTTACTGATTACAATGGTTGTATGGGCACGATGAGTTTCACAATTAATCAGCCTGCTGCACCACTTGTTGTAAATGCTGTGCTTGACCCAGCTTCGGGCGATTTAACAGAAGATGGTTCAATTGACATTACAGTAACGGGTGGAACACCGCCATACTTGTATAGTTGGTCGAATGGATTCGGAGTTCAAGATTTGGATAGTTTAAATCCTGGGAATTATACGATCACCATTACTGATGCGAAGGGATGTGCTTTAGCTACAACTTTTACAGTTGACAAAGCTTCAGGAATCAGTGAAATTGAAAAATTTGATTTGAACATTTATCCGAACCCAACAGCTGAGTTTACTTTAATTTCAGCAGGAGGGAAGGCTATTGAGCGAATTGCATTATTCGATCTTACAGGTAAAGAAATCTATACCAGAAACATCAATCAATCCAATTTTAAACTTGTAACCGAAGATTTGCCAAATGGAACATACCTTTTAAATGTTCAAGTTGATGGCAAAAATCAAATTAAACGATTGGTTATTCAAAGATAGTTTCGTGAAAAATTCACAAATGAAGAATTGTAATTTGTAACGCAATTAACGAGTTGAATGATCAATTTTGAAATGCAATTATTAACCTTTAAAAATAAAAAGTATATGAAATCAAATGAAGATTTACAGAGTGATGTTCAAGACGCTATCAAATGGCAACCGCTCTTAAAAGCCGCTGAAATTGGTGTAACAGCAAAAAATGGTGTTATCACGTTATCTGGAACGGTAAACAGTTTTACAAAAAAACTTGAAGCAGAAAATGCTGCAAAAAGTGTTGTCGGAGTTAAAGCCATAATTGAGGATATCGACGTCAAATTCCCTAACTCAATGGTTAAAAATGACGAAGAAATTGCTGGTGAAGTTTTGTCGGCTTTAAAGTGGAATTGGTCTGTTCCGAATGAGAACGTTCAGGTCAAAGTCGAGGATGGTTGGATCACACTAGAAGGAAATGTGGAATGGAACTACCAGCGTGAGGCCGCTAAAAATTCTGTGGCTAATCTGATTGGAGTTAAAGGGGTTTCAAACAACATTAAAGTGAAGTCAACTACGACTGATCAAGTTGAACAAACATCAATCGAAAATGCATTGTCGAGAAGCTGGTTGGTAGACGACCGAAACATCCAAGTTAAAGTGAAAGGTAACAAGGTGACATTGCGCGGAGCGGTTGAGTCTCTTTATCAAAAAGAGGAGGCTGCTCGTTTAGCTTGGAACGCACCCGGTGTTACTGAGGTTGAAAATGAATTAGCCATTATTCAAGAATAGGGAATCTAGATTCTCTAAAATCAACCAAAAATGAAAACGGTCGGAAATTTTTCCGACCGTTTTTTTATATTTTTCTAAAGAATCTTAAAATCTTTCCAAAACACCAGCTGCGCCTTGACCAGTTCCAACACACATGGTTACAACTCCATATTTTTGGTTTCTTTTTTTCAATTCATTTAGAATTTGAACAGTAAGTTTGGCGCCGGTGCAACCTAATGGATGGCCAAGAGCAATTGCTCCGCCATTCACATTTACGATGTCTGGATTTAATCCTGTCTCACGAATCACAGCTAAAGATTGAGAAGCAAATGCTTCGTTTAATTCGAAAAGATTGATGTCGTTCATTGTAAGTCCAGCTTGCTTTAGTGCTTTGGGAATCGCGTCAACTGGTCCAATACCCATAATTCTTGGTTCAACGCCGACAACGCTATATGATTTTAGTCGAGCGATAGGTTCGATGCCCAATTCCTTGATCATTTTTTCAGACATAACGAGCACAAATGCTGCTCCATCTGAAGTTTGAGATGAATTGCCTGCTGTAACCGATCCATTATTTGCAAAAACTGGTTTCAAGTTACTCAATGCTTCAAGTGTACTCGCCCTTGGCCCTTCATCTGTGTCGACGATGTATGATTTTACTTGACGTTTTTCGTTTTCATCCAGAAAAATTTGTTCGACTTCAATCGGAACAATATCGTCCTTGAATCTTCCTGCTTGAATTGCTGCTAGGGCTTTGTTTTGGGAATTCAATGCGAATGCGTCTTGATCTTCTCTAGTAACGTTGTATTGATTTGCAACAGCTTCAGCCGTCAAACCCATTCCCCAGTAATAAGTTGGGTTTTCCTTACCGACTTTCGGATTCGGGACAATTCTCCAACCGCCCATTGCCATAATTGACATAGATTCAGCACCTCCCGCAATAATGCAATCAGCCATTCCTGCTTCTATTTTTGCTTGAGCAATTGCGATGGTTTCCAAGCCAGAAGAACAGTAGCGATTTACAGTCATTCCAGGGACTTTATCCGTTTTTAAACCGATGAGCGAAATCATCCTTCCCATGTTTAAGCCTTGTTCAGCCTCAGGTGTAGCATTTCCAACAATGACATCGTCGATTCGCTCTTTGTCTAAGTTAGGAATTGAAGCAACCAAATGCTCTATGACTCTTGCCGCAATATCATCGGGGCGATAAAAACGAAAACCACCTTTTCCTGCTTTGCCAACAGCGGAACGAAAACCCGCAACAATGTATGCTGTGTTTGACATAATTCAATAAGTTTAATCTAAAGTTACGAATTTTAATCGTCGATAATATTATCTTTTTTTGGACAATCGAGATGAAATAAAATTCACCAACATTGGAAGGATGGAAATGAAAATGATACCTAAGCAAACAATGTCAATGTGTTCGCGAATCCATTCCACTTCACCCAAGAGGTAGCCTGCAATCGTTAAACTGAAAATCCAAAGAAAACCTCCAAGCAAATCAAACAGCAGAAATTTCCTGTAGTCCATTTTTCCTATTCCTGCTGCAAAAGGAGCAAACGTTCTTACGAAAGGAACAAATCGCGCCATGATTATTGCTTTTACTCCATTTTTTTCAAAAAAAGCTTCAGTTTGAACTAAATACTTTTCATTGACTAGTTGTCGGCCTTTAAATTTTATCGTAAACATGCGAAGCCCAACTTTTCTTCCAATCCAATAGTTGCAGTTATCACCAAGCACGGCGGCTATGAAAAGTAGAATTAAAAGTGCGGATAAATTTAAATCACCCGAGGCAGCGAAAAGACCTGCGGTAAATAACAAAGAATCGCCAGGTAGAAAAGGCATCGCTACCAAACCGGTTTCAATGAAAATGACCAAAAAGAGTATTACATAAATCGCAGTCCCATAATTTTGAAAAAACCACTGAAAATCCAAGTGTAAGATGTGTTTGAAAATTTCGATTAATTCCATTAGTCTAGTTGTAAGGTTTTGTCAATTTGATTCGCCCATTCGGTAATTCCCCCTTCAAGCACCATTAGATTTGTGATTTTATGTTCTGTTTCCAAGAAATTGACGATAGCTTCCGCTCGTTTTCCCGATCTACACATAATTACATTGTCCTTTTCTGAGGCAAGATTTTCTGTTTTTACGGTTAATTCTGCCATCGGAATATTTTTAAACCCGGCATTACAAGCTTCAAATTCATAAGGTTCACGAATATCGATTACTTCGACTTCATTGTTGTCTAACCTTTTTTTACAATCTTTTGGTGAGATAAAACGCATAATCTTTGACAAATATAAGATTTTGAATTTAGTAACTATTTTTTCAGGAGTTCAAAGGTAAAATGATCGCTCCTTTATTGAGTGATTTTGAATTTTCGATCCAGGGCATAAAATAAGTTTTGTCTGTTTTTTTGTTCGTCGATTTCTCTGAATGAATGATCCGGATTTTCTGATTATCAATTTTAAGAATGAAATCAGAATTTACTTTCTTTATATTTAGTTTGTGTTTTGAGATTTCGAGATCTACATTCTTATCTTTAAACGAATAATATTGAATTTCCCCAGGAAAACATTTCAAGTAACTTTCAGCTGTAAATTTTATTTTATTAAGGTTTTGAATATCATCATTGTAGAGACAAATTAGTTGATTGTTACTTTTAAATATGAGCGATAATTTATTCTGATTCAAAACACAAATGTGACTTTCGTTCAGCGAATTCCATCTATCATAAATGACTAAAATAAGGGAGATTGAAAAAGCAACAGCTGTAATCTTCCAAATCAAGCGATTCGCGGTGATTTTTACAAGAATGAATGTTAGAAAAGAAATAATCGGAACAAGGATGAATGGTAAGTTAAATCCATAGGCTACTGCTCCTGGTAAATGCTCTACCCACTGAATAAACCAAAGCATTCCCGTAATAGAAATCATTAGTAGAAAACCGGTTAATTTTCCAATTAGTGGAATATAATGTAAGGCAAACAAAGCAATTCCAAGACCTAAAACTAATCCGGAAACGACCATCAGACCTAAATTGGCGATTGCAAAGTAATTCGGGAATTGATGGAAATAGTATAGTGTTAGCGGAACCGTCATGCATTGCGCGGCGAAACCAACTGCTGTTCCTTGCCAAAAGTATTTGATGATTTTATTTTTTGGTTGATACCAACTTTCGATGGGACGATATAAGGTGTATATTCCCACCATTGCGAGGTAAGATAGCTGAAATCCAATATCGAACAAAAACATCGGTTGAAAAAGTAGTAGCACAAAAGCCGAAAAAAATAAACTATTGATGTTGTTTTGTTCTTTCCCGAAAAATTGCGCCAATACCAAAATTGTAAACATGAAAATTGAACGAATCACACTCGGTGAAAATCCAGTTAGAATGGAATAAATCCACAATAGAATTAGAATTGATAAAACAGCTCTTTTTCTTGAAATGAATCTTGAAAAGAATTTGGCAACTTCCATCAGAATTTGAAGAATCAATCCGATGTGTAATCCTGAAACTGCTAAAACGTGCATTGCGCCAGTTGCAGAAAACGAATTTTTTGTTTCACTGTCGAGCATTGATTTATCGCCCAAAATAATGGCTTTTGCAACCGCAAGATTTTCACCTTCCAAATGACTTTCTAACATTTCGTTGAAAGAAGTTTGAAGTGAATAAATGAACTCTTGGAAAAAAGTTCTTTCCAATCTATCGAGTAATTTAAAGCTATTGTCATCGATAAAGCACATCTTTCGAATTCCTTTGGTTTTCCAAAAGAGTTCCATATTGAATTCACCCGGATTTCCTTTATTTTGAATCGGAATTAAATCGGATTGTACTAACAAATAATCATTCACATCAAAAACAGAATTTGCTTGGCAATAGAAAACAATTCGTTCGTTCTTTTTCTTCTTGCTATCAAGTAAGGTTACTTCCCCAATTCCCTTTGACCAACCATCTTTTTTAGGTTGAAATTCAATCACTTTCATTTTAAAATTGGCTGATTTTTCAAATTCGTCCAATTGAAAGGAATTCGAACAAAACAGATAAATGGTGAGGTAACCCAAAAAGAAAAAGAGTGACGCTAATCCGATTAGAAAACTCCATTTTTTCAAGAAATCATTGAAATTTAGATAGACGAGAAAAGCAAGAATTGAAATACCAAAAGAGCTAAAAAGAATTTCAATCGATAGTATTGAATTTCCTACAATGACTCCAAAAGCTTGAAAAATGAACAAATAC
>JBILIY010000081.1:0-5876 GCA_044368815.1 Crocinitomicaceae bacterium | reverse complement strand
TCTTCATATTTAATGATTTTTATTGATGGATATTATTTTAAGGTTGTATCTTTCGCATAGCACCCCAACTCAATATGAGATTCTCGACAAGCCGTTTCGTATTTTGGTAATCAAATATATACTTTTTTGGTTATAAATTGAACGACTGTTACAGGAGAATCTACTGAGTTAAAATCTCCTTGTTCAATTCACTTACAGGGAATTTCTTTTCCATTGCAGGAAAGAAAACATGTCCTAAGATTAATGGATTAAAAGTAAAATACTGACATTTCACCAAATTTCCATTCGGGAGTTGACACCAGAATTTATTCATATCCATATCCACCGTTTCTCCGAATTCATTGCGCTGAGGAGTTGAAGAAGCAATTCGGAACATCTTAAGCTTCGTTGATTTACCTGAAGTTTCTTTGACTTTTAGAATACAAAAAGGAACGGATTTTTTAAGGCTGTCACATTGTTTTTTATTTAACTCATAGTTAGCTAATTCAAAATGAACTTTCTGATAACCTTGCAGATATCTGAAAATGTTTGAGGTATCCACATTCGATAATTTTTCTCCATTTTGCTTAACCGTAAATTTCATTTTTTTCTGTGAAACCGAAAAACTCCTGTAAGGCTCCTTTGGAAATGTGACATCAACTTGAGCAATTTTTTCCAATCCCAAACTAAAGATATTAGTGCAAAGCCATTTTCGCGGATCAGCAAAAAACCGAGGTTCTATAATTCCATACATTCCCTTGATATGCATCATTACTGGATAATCGCTTTTTCCTTCGTCAGCTGTTTCTAATAGCATGATTTGACCCAAATGATCTTGAGCTGGAGGGCCAATATACCACGTTTTTGACCATTCTCCGTTTTGGAAAATTTCAACCTTTGTATGACTGGTAGCCATCAGTTCCGTAAATTTCTTTTGTGCCTTTTCTGGCAAGTAACCTTTGAACGAAACTTTATTAATCGCTTCGAGAATAAAATGCACGTTTGGTTGAGAGATGCAACCGCCTTTAGCATCCGTCCAAAGGTCTCCTTTTTTCTGTAGTTCCATTTTATTGGAAAAAGGATCTGTAATGAGTATTTTATCAATACTAGTCGTGTCCTCAATGGCAAATTCTATGAATTGAGAATCAGAAGTTCCGTCGGTGCTTAGTAGGGATTTTGTGTATAAACCAAGTCCAACAAGAATTGAAATTCCAACTACAAGAATTACTATTTTTTTTGCCATAACTATCGTTTCTTAGGGTTTTGTGCAAATCGTTTTTTACGAATAAGATTCAATCCAAAGGCGAGAATTAGAATGCTTCCAATCGGTGCTAATAAATTTACGATCTTATAATAACCAGCATGCTGTTTGATTTTTTCTTTATCGATTTTCTTAATTTCAATTTGACGACTACGAATATCTAAAACTGAATTGTCTCCCATCATGTAATCTACGATATTCTGAAAAAATTCTTGATTACCATGATATAAATTGACGCCTCGCTGCACGAGTTCTGGATCCATTTTAAGGTCGTTATATTGACTTGGCATGTAAACATACCCCAATCCTTTTGGATTTGGCATTGAATCGTATCTATTGAAGATGAATTTCCCATTACCTACCACCAATACTTTTCCTTCTTTATCACTTTTACTTTTATAATGATATTTCTCAGGGATATTTTCATTATTCAGACGATTAACGAATTCAGGAACAACCCGGTTTTCAAAATGTGAACGGAAAAAACCTTCCGCGAGACCAGAAACACAGATTTTGTTAATCTCATCTTCTGGATTTTGAACGAGTTCAGGATTTCTGCCAAAATTCATGGGAAAACCTAAACTTACTAACGGAGCAAGACCCGTTCGATTGGAGTTTGTCGATGTTGTCAATATTGGCGTTAAAGCCAAATTCCCCGTTTTAACAAATTGAATTTCGTTGGCATACTTCAAATAAACGGGCTCGATATTTCGCGTTATTGGATGCGCAGAAGGTGTTGCAAGAATACTGAAGAACCAAGGAATAAACGTTTGATCAGCGTAAGGAACAATCTTTGGCGCACAATTGACGTCAACAACGTAATTCTCGTTGATTTTTAGTCCATAATCGTATAACATGCGATCCAACATCAAATTTTTTCTAGTTGTGTGACATGTTCCACTCGCCATGAGCGTATCCTCGTTAATGCCGAGCGTGTTGAGAAAACACATTAATTTCCCCCCTCGCATCACATATTGGTCGATTAAATACAAGTCGCGATCTGAGAATGGTTTTTTAGGGTCGGCAATAACAAGTCCATCCATATCATCGAGTGCAGCAATGGAATCATTAAGCGAAACGTCTGCGATTGAAAAGTAAGGTGCGATTAAACCCCTTGCACGCTGTGTTTCCGCGAAATTAAGTTCACCATGCCCTTGAAGAAATCCAATACGTTGTTTTTCGGTTTGGGTTAAGCGGCGCATATTGGAAATGAGGTTGTATTCCAAATTATTTAATCCCATCTCAATCATATCGGTCATTCCGGCCAAATTGTATGGTCTTCCTGGCTTCGTACCTGGTAAAAATTGAACAACATTTTCTTTTACAATTCCATTTGCCGAGTATGTCATTTTTGCTCCCGGCCAAAGCATCACTTGTCGTTGTTCTCCATCTTTGGTGTAAAGAATTTCCATTGGCAGAATCCCACGACCTTGATCGTATAATTGAATTTTTAAATCTTGTTGTTCTTCTTTTGAACCGTTATTTGGATCAATGAATACATATTCAATTCGATTCCCGGCGATATACTTAAAGTCCTTGAGTTTATCCTTGAGGGCATTCTGAAAACTTTTTAATTCTGCAGGAAGATTTCCTTCCAAATAAATTTGAAGACTAATTCGATTTTCAATGTTTTCCTTTGATTCTAGAAAGCGTGTTGTTCCAGTGGCTAATGAATACCGATGATCTTTGGTCATATCGATTCGTTTTCCAACGATCGAACCGATAATATTGATGAGTAACAAACCGATAAGAATGAAACTCAGTAGTGTCCAATTAAATAAGTTTTTCGTTTTTAATTGAGGGAATTTCATATGTGTATAATTGTTTTTTCAATGGTCATATGGAATTGCCATGTAAAATATTCATTCGTATTTGTTGGCATTTTGGTCATGGCTTATTTCATTTTTACTTTTTTAAGGTTTTAACAACGGTTAGAGAAGCACTGATGAAAATTACGATTATGGACAAAAAGTAAATAATGTCGCTTGTGTCGATCACACCTTTTTTAATGGAATCATAATGGAACGCAATCCCAATGTATTGAATGATGTAATCAAGGTTTCCAATTTGGCTGTAATTCCCAAGTAGATTGAATCCATCATAAAAAACCCAGCAAAGAAACATGGCTAGAATAAATGCGACAATCTGGCTGCTCGTGAGTGAGGAGGCGAAAATCCCAATCGCTACAAAAACAGAACCCAAAAGAATAAGACCGATGTAAGAAGTGAAAGTGGCGCCCGAATCTATTATTCCAACAGGTTGACCCAAATAATACATCGAGATGTAATATATGATTGTTGGTAAAATCGCGATAATAAGGAGTGTTACCCCTGCAAAATACTTTGCCAAAATCATTCCGAGATCTGAAATGGGTCTTGTAAGTAATAGCTCGATTGTTCCCGTTCGACGTTCCTCTGCAATGGATCGCATGGTTATCGCCGGAATCAGGATTAAAAAGATGACGGGTGATAAATTAAAGAAAGGGATCAAATCGGCCTCAGTTCCTTCTAGTAAATTGGTGTTAAAAGAAAGTACCCAGTGAAATAAACCTGAGGCAATCAAATAAATGACAATGAAAACGTATCCAATAATGGAACTTAGGAAACTATTAATTTCTTTTAAATAAAGTGCGCGCATGAAATTATTTAAGCATTCAAAATTAAGGTTTTCACAATAAAATGAACGAATTTTTTATGAGTTATGGGTTGTTGATTACTTTAATTTTTATGATTTGATTTGGATATGGTTTATATAAAATGAAATGTCTAAAACAAAAAAAGTTCCGCTTTTGGCAGAACTTCTTTGATTAGATAAGTATGAATTGATTTATGCTTTTTTTACATTAATTGCATTCAAACCTCTTCGACCTTCTTGAAGATCAAACTCAACTTCATCATTTTCTTTGATTTTGTCGATTAATCCTGTCACGTGTACAAAGTGCTCTTTGCTCGTGCCTTCTTCAACGATGAATCCAAAACCTTTGGTCTCATTAAAGAATTTTACTGTTCCTTTACTCATTATTAATTAATTTAATTTCCGTAAAAGTACGCTTATTAATTGAAAACTAACAAAAAAATGGAACTTTTATAAGAATTTAAGATTTGAAATAAAATCATCTACCTCCAAAAATGGAACTTCCTACCCGAACAATGGTGCTTCCTTGTTCGATTGCTAGGGGATAATCACCACTCATTCCCATGGATATTTCCTTGAAATAAGCATCTGTTGTGAAGAAGTTTTCTTTTAAAAAGTCGAAATGCGATTTTAGACTTATAAATTCGATTCTTATTTGGTTTATATCATCAACGAACGAAGCCATACCCATAACACCAATAATTCTGACATTCTGACAAGCTTTGAACTCATCGGAATTCAATAGTTCAACAACTTCATGTCGATCCAAACCGAATTTAGTTTCTTCTTTTGCTATGTGAAACTGAAGAAGAATCGATATCACACGGTTATTTTTTTTCGCTTGCTTGTCGATTTCCAACAGTAATTTCAAACTATCAACCGAATGAATCAGATGAACGAATGGGGCTATGTATTTAACTTTGTTTGACTGTAAGTGCCCTATTAAATGCCAACAAATATCATTTGGCATAATGGCTTGTTTCTCGCACATTTCCTGAACTTTGTTTTCTCCAAAGTGACGTTGGCCGGCATTGTAAGCAATCATCAAATCCGAAACCGGTTTTGTTTTGGAAACTGCTACGAGGCAAACGCGTTCAGGAATTGATTTTCTTATTTCAGAAAGATTTTCGGCAATCATTCGTTGATGTTGTATATCGTTAATCCACTGCGCAGTTTCGGCTCCACCCATGTTGATTTAGGAGGCATGTTCATTTGGTTGTCTGCAACACGTTTTACTTGCTCAATTGTTGCAGGGAAAAGAACGAATCCAATTTCAAATTTCCCTGAATCAATTTTTTCCTCAATTGATTGTAGTGATTCATTTCCGGGAATAAATTCAATTTGGTCGCTCGTTTTAAGATCTTCAATTCCTAATAAAGGTTTTAGAATCAATTCAGTTAGTAAGTCTGAGTCTAGCGATTTAACAGGGTGTTCTTTATCAATTAGATATGAATTGATGGTGAACTCATACCATTTTCCATTTAAGTAAATATGAATTTGATGTTCCTCATTCGGTTTTTCGGCATTTGGAATTTCTCTTACACTTCCAAGTGCTTTTAATGCGAAAAGAAAGGTATCAGGCGAATAACCATTTAATGTCTTAACCAATCGGTTAAATTCCAATATTTTCAAACGTGATTCATCAACGAAAAAAGCAAGAAAAGAGTTAACATTACCGATTACCGACTTCCCTGAATTCATTCGCTCATTTAAAAGTCTTGCTGAAGAAGCCGATCTGTGATGTCCATCAGCAATATAGGTAGCTTCGACGTCGTCAAAGGCATTTTGTAATATTAACGTATCGTTTTCAGAGAGAACCCACAATTCATGCGTTATACGATCAGTTGTGGTAAATTGATATTCGGCACGAACTGAAGTTAATTGATTCAGAAGTTCTTCAATATGTAGGTCGCCTTTATAACTTAATAGCACTGGTTCAGCATTATAGCCTACGATATCCAAATATTTCGTGAACATGGCTTCCCTTGATGTAAGAGTTGCT
>JBILIY010000080.1:0-5883 GCA_044368815.1 Crocinitomicaceae bacterium | reverse complement strand
AAATTGATTGCAACGGAGTAGGCGCAGGTAAATATGTTTTTGCATTGTACTTTTTACCTTGATGATCGATGATTAGTTCATATGTTTTTTCAGATTGGGCGACTAAACTAGTGGAAGAATAAACCCGAATAGGTAACTGAAGTAATTCATCTAATTCTATTCGTAACATCTCTGCCAATTTTTTCTGCGATGAAAGAGGAAGATCTGTGGACAAAAGATAAGCGAGCTGGAATGTATCATTATCAACTAAAACTTTAACATCCGCATCTGAGACAAACGAATTCACATATGTCGTAACGTATGACTCGGTGAAAATATTAGCAGATTGTGAAAGAATAACAATGGGATGTCCGCCTGCTTCAATGTTTCCATCCACTACAAGTTGTTTTTTATAACCTGGAATATCAATTTTCACTTCCTTGGTGCAAGAGAAACTGAATGTTACAACCAATAAAAGGTAGAAAATTCTATTCAAACGTGTTACTTAACTTCCACTAAGTTAGGGATAAAAAGTCCACGTTCAAAATCGATGTCGATACGACCCAAATTTACGCCTGCCCAACCAACTTGATTGATGACAACAGGATTTCCAACGCAACTTTTTTCGATGGTCGGTTTTTCCAAAAATGTGTGCGAATGCCCACCAAGAATAATATGAATATGTTCTGTTTTCGATGCTAAAACACGATCGGAAACTTTCGCCGAATTCGGGTATTCGTAACCCAAATGCGAAAGACAAATGATTAAATCACAACCTTTTGAATTCAATTCCATCGAAATTCTATTCGCTGAATCTATTGGGTCGAGGTACTTCGTATTTCCGAATTTATCGTCCGGCACAAGCCCTTTAAGCTCTACTCCTATTCCAAAAACACCGATTTTCAGTCCACCTTTTTTAAAAATTTTATAAGGCTGCGTTTGATCTTTGAGAATTGTTTCCGAAAAATCGTAATTGGCACATAGAAATGGGAAATTAGCGAATCGTTTGGCATTTAAAAACCCATCCAATCCGATGTCGAAGTCGTGATTCCCCATCGTTGAGGCATCGTAGCCCATTTTAGACATTAATTTCATTTCCAATTCGCCATGAAAGGTATTGAAGTATGGTGTTCCTTGAAAAATATCTCCACAATCTAATAGTAGAACGTGTTCTTCTTCATTTCTGATTTTTTGAATTAGACTATGTCTTTTAGCCACGCCACCCATTCCCGGGAATTTTGAATGATTCGCAGTAAATGGCTCGATATGGGAATGTGTATCATTGGTGTGTAAAATCACCAATTTGGATCTTCGAATGGAATTGGATTTCTGTGCGAATGAAAATTTACTCAGTGCAAGTGCTCCTGATGTTAGAGTTAAATTTTTAAGAAACTTTCTTCTTTCCACAATCGATTTTCAATATGCGTAAAGATAGAAATGTAAAATGAAATTCATATAAAATCGACGTTAAGAAACAATGTGGAATTAAATTTTACGATTCGTAAGCTTTTAAAAATTTATCAACACTTGCTTTGCGTGTAGCTCTTTCGTTGATTAGCTCGGAATTTATCGAAACACAAATCTCTCGATCAATTTTTAATGACTCAATAATCGGATTTTTACCTTTCATTTCAATCACTCCATTTTCATTTTGACGAATCCATTCCTGAGAAACCGGCAAGTCAGAAACTATCGGTATGCAGGCAGCCGACATAGACTCCAATAAACTAACGGATGTTCCATCGCTTGTAGGAATGGAAATGTAAATCATCGATTTTGCGTACCATCGTCTATTATCTTCTTTTTGCTGCCAACCTACAAAATCAATCTTGGATTCGATTTCAAGTTCTTTCGCAAGTTTTTTAAGTTTTCTTGTTTCACATCCCGTTCCTGCTACAACTAATCTCCAATCGGAATTCGTTTTTGAAAATTCAACAAAATAGGTAATGATTTGATCAATTCGATAAAGTGGTTCGTGTAAACGATTCGAATAAATGATTTTTTCCTTTTCTTCTGATTCAATTGGGTCGATTCCATATTGAAGAAGCAGATATTTATCTTCGTTTACTATTGATTTCATCGCTGAAATCATATCCTTTGAATCAGCCGTTACGATATCGGAATTTTTCAAAGTTGACCGAACGATTAATTTATACAGTATATTTTTCTTGGGCATCAACAAGACATCACTCCCCCAAGCCGTTGAAACTACCCGAATGTTCAATGATTTCGCAATTTTTCCAACAACAAAGGCCAAGCGATTTACTTGATGAATGTGAATGACATCGGGCTTTAACGCTTGAATAAGTTTTTTGACTTTAAAATAATTTTTAATGACTTTCCAAGGTTGAAGTTGCCGAAATGAGATTACAAATTCCTTAATTACGCCCTCAAAATCACAAGCTTCTTCGGAAAGCAAGTAAAGGTTCTTTTCTCTTTCTTTCAAAGCGAAAATAAAGGAAGAAACATGCACCGACTTGGGTCCGACTTGCAAAATTTTCATTTCGTGAGTTTATGAATGAGTTCAGCCAATTTCTTTACTTGTTCTTTACGATGCAATGAAGCAACTTGTTCGTCAGAAGCAAATTTAATTTTGTTTTGTTTCCAATCCTCAAAAGCGTTCAAAATGATTTTTCTATTTTCCTGAAATTGATCAAATTCAGCGACATAACCGCAATCAAATTCTTCGATGAGTTTAGCTGCAACATCGGTTTTATCAACGAATGCCAATACTGGTTTTTGAACAGAAATATAATCGAATAGTTTTCCAGTGAAAATGCCTTTTTGTTCACTTTTCGGATGAAGTTGAACATTACAATCGAATGTTGCCATTTTCTCAATTGCTTCTAAGTACGGCAGATTTGGAGATATAAGTATATTTTTTTGAAGCTCATGTGGGATATGGAAATTGCGATGAGCTCCTACAATTTCAAAGATGAAATCGAAATCAGAATTTTCTTGCTTTAATTCAATCAGCGCTTGCATCAATATGTTTGGCTTGCGTTTTCCATAAAAGGTCCCTAAATAGCCCAAGGTAAAGACTGAGTTTTTCACTTCATGATTTAAATTTCTTGTGAAATTATGATTGAATCCATTTCGGATTTCCTCGAAAAATTGAACTTTTGGCAATAATTGTTTGAAATCATTTAAGATAGGTTCGCTTACACTTGTCACGGCATCAGCATAGTCGTTCACTTGTTTTTCAACTTTTTCAAGTGTTTCTCTGGTCGTGGAATCGATATAGGGATTAGCTGACATTTCATCGCGCATGTCGGCAATCCAAGGAACGGCAGGAAACTTCTTTTTGAATTCGATTGCTACCAAATGTGCCTCTTGTGGGCTAAACGAACTTATAATGCAATCAAACGGATTGATTTGATGCAAATTCTCTAGTTTTTTCAAAGTCGATCTTTGCCATTTCGAAAGCGGATTTCGTATAAATTTTGATAAAATGATTCGGGTTCCAACTTTTAATTTATGTAAAAAGGTACCGTCAGTTTGTTTATCCTTCAATCGCTCAAAAAGCTTATTTGAAGAACTGTAATGAACTTTTATCGAATCGTTCCGAGTAATTGATCTTTCTATTTGATCCAGACAAAACACTTCCACTTCAAAATCTTCACTCAAGAATTCGGCAAAAGCTACCATGCGATTGGTTGCCACACTTTCTTGAGGCGGAAACCAGGTTGTAATGAGTGCTATGCGTTTATTGGTTGACAATTTCCTTGATTTTTTGAATATAATTGGAAGCTAACGTTTCGGGATTGTAACGTGTTTTCACCAGTTCCATCATTTCATTATTTGGCTTCATACCACGATTTTTAATCTTTTCAATCAACTGATTCAATCCTACAATTGATTCATTTGAGTTTCTCGCCAAATAAGTCAATTCAAAAGGTAACGACATCATCACTTCACAGCCCGCTCCTAATGCTTCAATTACAGAAACAGAAAATCCATCGTGTTCTGTTAAACGAAGAAAAATTGGTGTTTCACGAAGTCGATTTTCAAATTCATCAGCACTTACCCAGCCGTTTAAATGTACGTTTGAAGTTATTGGAAAATCTGATTTCGTCAAACCAAACAATTGAAAATCAATCTCAGGAAATGCTTTTGCTAATTCCGAAATTCGTACCATTCCATAAAATGCTTGTCGATTTTCAGCAACATAACTCATTACAGAAATCCGTTTATAAATCGTTGGATTGGGTTTAACGACCAGCGATTTAAAATGTAGATATTCAGGCTCAAGATTAACACTCTTCACCTCTTCCATCAACCATTCGGAATCTACAAAGTTGTATGAATAATCAATGTATTTTCGCTCTATCGTTTTATTTTTAAATCGATCCATTGCGAGTAGCGCATCCGTTCCCATCCATTGAAGAATCAACTTTTTTTTCCATTTCAAAACCAAGTTCAAACTACCACTATTGTCAGTCACTCCATTCATCGAAATGACACAATCTGTAAATGGAATTTGAAGAAAAAACTTTAACTGATCCCATTTTGAATTATACGTATCCAAAAAAATATACTTGGATTCAGGATCGAATTTCTGAAGTTCTTCAGCTAATCGTTTCGAAAACAAAGGCAAACCGCTAATTAATACTTTCATTTCGTTTTTTGATTAGTTGATAATACCAAATCAATAAGGTCAAATAAAAAAGTCCGTATACAAATCCATAAAGGTAAAGTGTGTTCAAAAAACTTAAATCAAACCAAAGGCCTATGAAAAGAGTAACAAGCGTAAAAGCATAACCACTAAGACTAATAAGGAAAGCTAATTTCTGTTTTTCCAGTAAAATGGGAAGTCCTGAAATTGGCGATAAAATAAAATACATAAACAGCATTGGAGCCATACACCTCGCGTATTTACCGGCCTCCTCCCAGTTATTTCCTAAATACCATTTGAAAATAATGGGTCCCAATACAATTAAGACGATCGTAAATGGTATCGCGAATAGAATCGATGTTCGAACCGTTTTTTTAACGATTGGAAACAATGATTTACCCGCATTTATAGCTTTTCCTGCCTCGACATAGAAGAGCTGAGATACCGAGCTTGAAATTAAAACGATAGGTGCTTTGACATACTTGTTCATCATAGCAAAAAGACCTAATTCCAAGTATCCAAAGTATTTCGATATGATCCAATACAATAAAAATTGCGAGATGAAAATGTCTGAAAAAGCATGCAACGAATTTATCAATGGAAAATCCTTGTATTCATTCAAAGTCGATTTTACGGTTATTAAATTGAAATCCTTATAATTCACTTTTTTATTTACGCCAACTAGAAGAATAACAATGTTCACGTATTGCGATAAGAGCCAAGAAAAAATCAACCCATTTATTCCCCAACCGATGTATCCCAAAGCTGCAGCCAAGACATTATTTACGATCGATTGAGCAATTTTTCCAATTGACAATAAATGAAAACGTTCATGCCTCAAATTCCAATTATTGGTTAGTCCCAAAAAGCCAAAACTAATTACGGCAAGTGGGACCATCCACAAATAAGTTGGGAGATCTTTATCGTTGTATAACTCACCGATTTGATAAGCGAAAATAGGAATGAGAATACTTAATAAACCCAAAGCCAATGTTATAAGCAATCCCGTAAAAGCTATTTCCTGCGCTTTTTTGTGTTCAACCGGAATAGGAACCGCTAACTCCAACCTACCTGTTGAAATGATTCCAATAACCCCAACAATTGCCATAAAATTGGCTAAAACAGCGAATTCTTCAGGTGTAAAAAGACGAGACAATATTGGGGCAACCAAAAAGGGAATTAATTGACTCAGCGTGTTTCCAGACAACATCGTCAAAAAATTACGGTAATATGTCTTGTTAGTTGTCGTCAATTCGTTTGGTTTGAAAAATAATCAATTGAATTGCTAA
>JBILIY010000001.1:0-20015 GCA_044368815.1 Crocinitomicaceae bacterium | reverse complement strand
AAAATTTCTTTACACTGAACTTCCTAGTTATAACAATGATTCAGGTTCTGTTTATCTCATTTACAACTCAGAAATCATTGACAAAGTTTCATACCTTGACGCGTGGCACTTTGATTTATTGGATAACACGGATGGTGTTTCTCTCGAGCGTATCGATCCAAATGGTGAATCAAGCAGTTCCTTTAATTGGCATTCCGCAGCAGAAGAAATTGGTTTCGCCACGCCTGGAAGAGTTAACTCTCAATTTTTATCAGCCATTTCAAACGGAACAATTACCTTAACAAACGATGTTTTTTCTCCAGATAATGACGGATTTGAGGATGTTTTGCAAATTTCATATGAAATGACAGAATCTGGATTACTTGGAAAAGCAACCATTTTTGACGATCGAGGAAGGTTGGTTCGAAAATTATTTAGCAATGAATTATTAGGAAGTAAAGGAACTTTTACTTGGGATGGATTAACTGATAACCAAGTTAAAGCAAGCATTGGTGTTTACGTCATTTTATTCGAGGCGTTTTCAACAGATGGTAGTGTAATCTTTACAACAAAAAAAGCGGTAACGCTAGCTGGAAGACTTTAGTTTTGTAAAAAAACTTAAAGTGATGAAATATTTAGCTTTTTCAACAATTTTAATTCAATCCATTTTTTCTTTTGGACAAAATCAATCTTACAAAACGCTAGTCGGAATTAAAGGCGGTTTTCCTGGATATGGATCCCTAAATGTTAAGCACAATTTGGGTGGAACGAAGTATATCGAAGCAAGTATGGGAGGACTAGGAAGAAGAAATTATGGCAACGGATTTTATCTGTTAGGAGATTTGGAAATAAACAACCAATTGAGCCATGGGTTTTTATGGCATTATGGAGCAGGAGCGTTAGTTGGATTTTCATCTAATCTTAACACGAGTTATTTTCAGTTAGCGCCAAATGCTATTGCAGGATTGGAATATGTTTTCGAAGATTTACCATTAAATATTTCAATCGATACTGGTCCCTACCTTTTTATAACTCCTCAATTTAATTTTGTTTGGGGAGGAGGATTCGCGATTCGCTATGTCGTCAATTAGGCTCAACTTTTCTCCAGGAGCCAAAAATTGGATTCCGAAATATTTCGATTTAGTTGATAAAGGAATAATTTCATTGTCAACTGATTTTGAAAGTGATCTGGATGTAAATCCATTGCGATTTTTGATAAGTAAAACGGGACTCCTATATGGTTCTTGTTCACGATTTTTATTTGCTAAAAATATTGATTCCATTCGTTTTACCAGGGATGAGCAACTAAAACTAGTTTTGTTTGAAACATTGATATATGTTTACAAAAGTCATTTTCATAAATTTGATAACGAACAATTTTTAATTGCGCTTGAGAAATATTATGAAGGAGATGAACGATCTCGGTTTGACCATTGGATGAGTTTTTTTTCCGAGAAAAGCAGAGAAGCTAGAATTGAAACAATATTAAGTGACCGAGTGAAAGTTAAATCGACCATTTTTGGTTCCAATTATTGGTTGAATCACCTTTCGAATAGTTTTGTTTTTCTCGATGTCCTTTTGTTTCAGCGATTTCTTCAAAATAAAACCAAATCCTTTTTCGAATCCTATCAACCAATCGCTTCAACTACTATCAATTGCCTAGCTTTTGTAGCTTATTTAGATAGCCAAGTAATTGAAAAAGAACAACGTATGCTATGGCATTTTCTCGCTAGTGCTGATTTGGAGAAAGAAGAAAAAATCAAATGTGAAAAGAATATCTTGGAAGGAGTTTCAATTAATGAAATCTCGCTTGAAAAAATTGAAGATTTGAGCATTAAATACGCGATTTACGAGTTATGCATTTTCGTGATAAGGGGATCTGATTTTCTGTCAGAAGAAGAGGAATTTAAAATTGTTGAATTTGGCAAATTGTTAGGTATTTCTGATAATGACATTCACCTTTCATTCATGTTTTGTAATGCATTTATGATGGAAAATGGTGAAAATATTTCGCTTTTGAAAACAGAATCAAATACGCAATTTGTTTATCGTGCCTTTACAAAGAGATGGTTTCGTATCTTAGGAAGAAATAAAGACAAGTTGGTTCAAGAATTAAAGGAAAGTAAGGAATTAATTTCACTAATTCAGAAATCAACAAAGGAAGAACTCACCAAAGAGGAAAAGGAATTAGTGAAAAGTCAATTTATGGATATTCTTAAGTCAATGCCGTCGATGGCCATATTTCTGCTTCCTGGCGGAGGATTGCTTTTACCATTAATTTTGAAAATAGTCCCAGATCTTTTACCATCCTCTTTCAAAGAAAATGAATTAGAAAAATGAAATAATGATGAAATGTAAAATACATACCTACCTGCTTAATGACGCTTTTTCACAAGAGTTTGCGGATAAAAACCATAACGGAAAGCCATCCGAGGATAACCAATTGTTTGAATGGGAAGACGAATTGGAAGTATCTACTCCAATTTCATCAGCTACCGAAATCGAGAATGAAACGTATTTGCTTCAAGGAACAATGCCTGATGGATCTGCTTTTTCATACCCAATTCCATCTATGAGGTTGGTGAAAATTGAATCACACGATGCTCCAGCATTTTTCATTGGTTGTTCCGAAAATATTCTTGCTGAATTGAAAATTCAAAAAAACGAGAATAATATAACTATTGATTTCTATCTAAAGGATTACGAGCCGCTTTCCAATCCGATTCCTGGTATTTACATTGGTTCAAAGTCATTTCCTAAAGAACTAATCTTCTAATGCTTATTGCGGAGAAAATCTCACTTGAATTTGAGAAACCCATATTAAAAAGGGTTAGTTTCAAACTTCTGTCGGGAGAATTGGTGGGTTTGGTAGGAAAGAGTGGGGCAGGGAAATCGTCTTTTTTGAAAATTTTGGCAGGATTTCTTCAATCTGATGAAGGGAAAGTCTTTTTTAACGATACTGAGTTGCCTCCTGTCAGTTCGTTGTTAATTCCGGGTTATAAGAAAATAGCTTTGGTAAATCAAGACTTCAAATTGGATCCATATCATTCGGTCGAAGAAAACATACGCGAATCGATTCTAAATTTACCGAATGACAAAAGGGAAAAACGGGTAAAGAAAATGCTCCGTTTATTGGAACTTACTCATATAGCGAATAATAGAGCCAACCAAATTTCGGGAGGAGAGCAACAGCGCGTAGCACTTGCACGAGCTATTTCGGTGAAACCTGATTTTCTTCTTTTGGACGAGCCATTTGGACATCTTGATCCACGACTGCGAAACAAACTCAAAGATTATTTACTTCGTATTCGTGAGGAGGAAAATACAGGGATTTTACTCGTTTCGCACGATGAACATGATATTTTGGGTCTCTGCGATAGCGTTTGCACGCTAAAAAATGGGGTCTTAAGTAAAAAACAACTTCCTGAAGAACTTTATTATAATCTATCTAACACAATTCAAGCAACTATTTTTGGACAAGTGAATAGTATAATTCATAACAATGAAAAAATACGTTTTCGACCTGATGAATTTGAAATTGCTAAAAGTGGAATTCCCGTTCAATATATTCGTAGTATCTTTGCCGGCGGATATTATGAAAATATCTTTTTAACAGATAACAAAGAACGAATCATTCTTTATCATAGTGATAAATTGACAAATGTCAGCCAAATAAATGTCCGAAGGAAAAATTTCAAATAATCGCTGGCTATCTGTTTTCTTTACGATTAAAGATGCATTAGTTCAATACATTCAAGAAGGTGCTTTTTTTCACGGTGCAGCTTTGGCATATTACACACTTTTTGCATTTGTACCGATAGTTTATTTGACTACTTCCATCTTCGGAAGAATTTTTGGTCAAACAAATATGGAGAATATTGTGATTGATTTGCTAAAAAACCGAATTGGTATCAGTAATACGGATGATGTAATGGGAATACTTCACCAAGTCAATTTTAATCGTCCAAATGTTTTTTTAGAAATTCTAAGTATTTTGATTTTACTTTATGGTTGCTCTGCGTTCTTTGTTTCGTTAAAACGAAGTATAAATGAGTTTTTTGACATCAGTAGAAAGAAAAGACACGAGGAAAATATTTTAATGGACCTAATCGGTTTTCGATTTTTGTCGGTCGCCTATCTGGGAATTTTTGCACTTATTATTATTTTATTCTATTTCACGCAGACCTTCGCGTTTTCAATTTTGGAACATTGGATTAAATCAAAAAACGGGTTTGTAGATTTTTCCTTTTCGTTGCTTCAATATATCATTTCAATTTCGAGTAATGTCTTTATTTTCGTCGTTGTATTTAAATACATCCACGATGGAACGGTGCCTTGGAAAATTGCCTTAAATGGAGCATTCGTAACCTCTGTTTTTCTTTTTTTAAGTCAGCTCGTAATTAAATATTATCTTATTAATTATTTCTTTTTAGGTAATTTGGGAATTGTAGGATCTCTTTTTATAATACTGGCTTGGGTTAATTATTCTGCGCAAATTGTATTTTTCGGAGCAAAATACACGGCCGTTTTGGCGAAAAAAAATGGAATAATCATAAAATAGTGCTATTTTTATCTAAATAATTCAAAATGAGTAATTTAAAATTTATTTCTCTCTCACTTATTGGAATACTTCTTTTAAATAGTTGCGGCCAACAGAAGACGCTTAAAAATCCTGTATACAACACGACTATATTCCGAGGAAAACAAGGGGAAACAGAGGTGAATTCGTTCAATAAGAATAGAGCCGAACGTGAGAAATTGATGGCAGAAACGATTGAAAAAGCAGATGCTGCAAAGCGAAAATTGGAAGAACAGCAAGCAATCTTAAATTCAATCGATTCCACTGAACGAATCGGGGATTTGGATTCTAAACTGAATTCTATTTTTAACAGAACTCAACAAATAATTGATGAGTTGAACAAAACTTCTCCATACACTTCTGCTGGACAAGAAAAAACATTGAAATTGGCCGCAGAATTAAATGATTTAATGCATAATTACATTAATCCATTGAGCAAGTTGGTGGAAGCTAATAAAGAAGTTGTTCGACTTGGTTCCGACATCAATTTCAGCACAGGTAGTGCTTTACTATCGAAAGAAGGAAAAAAGAGGATAACTCAATTGGTTGCCAATATTGCCACTGAAATTGAAAAATGGAAGACTTATTTGAATCATCACAACGAGAATATTTTCAGTAATTCGGAATACAAAACGATTATTTTAGTTAACGGTTATGCCGATATGCAAGGAAGTATGGATGCTGAAACTCGAAAGAAGAAAAACTATGAACTTTCAGAAAAACGTGCAAAAGCTGTTGCTGACGAGCTAAATATTCAACTTAGCGAACTAGCAAAAAAATACCAATTGAAATTTGAGATTCAAAGCAAGGGTAGAGGTGAGGAACTTCCGAATGAAAATGTAACAACATCAAAAAAAGGAGAAAGTTCTGCTCGAAGAATAAGTAGCATAAGTTTAGTTGTTGGCCCGAAAATCCTGCTTTACAACGATTAATTTATTCTTAAAGAAAAGCAGGCGGTTTTCGTAACTCGAATTTCGCATCTTTGAAAATAGAGGACGAATTGCGAATGCTAAACAAAAAGCTTTTGTTTCCACCTATTGGAACCCAATAGAAAGAAAGTGTCCAACAATGCAGGTTTCTGTTCAATGAAAAATAAGCATTTGTCAATCTTTGGTCCTTTAAATTTAAATTGATATTTCCCGAAAGATTCCATCTTTTTGTAAAACTTATATCACCATTAATTACAAGTGTTTGGATTTGAAAATAAGCATCGGGATTTGTGAAAGAAATAGCTTGATTGGCATTGAATGACAATACGTGAGACAAAGATATTTTCCAAGGAATATCGAAATAAATTGCTTGCTCAGGATGTAAGGCAAAATAATTGAAATCGCTCCGCCAATTGTCGTTTAAATTGGCTCCATTTTCTTGAATTTTCTCCCGTGATTTTTTAGGAGCAATTGTTATCGAAGTATTAAAATTCGTACTGATGAATCGTCCTAATTTTTGACCATTTTGAATGGCGTAAGTTGAAGTGGTTTTACCCGTTGAATCGACCCAAGCATATGGACTGAAATTAGCATTTGAAACAAAATTCAACCAATCAAACGGACTAATTCTCAAGTTTAAGGTAATATTTGACAATCGCATTGAGTCTTTCGTAAAGTCGTAGTTTCCGTTTATAGAAAATTGGTCAACTAACCTGACCTTTTTGAATCCTGTAACGGTATCTTTATCCGATATGTATTTCATTTCGAACGTATTGTTAATCCCAAAAGTAAGAAAAGAGGCTTCGTTTGTATTTCCTACATTGTAAATGCTTCGCTCATAGTTCGAATAGCTAATTGCAGATTGATTTACTCCAGCATTTGCCGTTTGTAAAGGATTTAGTAATGGAACATAGCGGTAACCAATTGTTGGAGTCATCAAATGTCTTAATTTCGGTTTGGACTTGCCAACAAATTGATAATAGGAATAAAGAATGGTCGTCAAATTGACATTCATATTAAACTCGTGCGCCATACCAAATCGTTGAATGGTATCGGTATTCGAATTGTTGATATTCGAATCGTAGGTTTTTGAGATTTGCTGAAAATTGATTTTATTTCCATAATTCAAACTAGGTGTAATTTTTATGGTGTTTCCGAAAAGGCCTGTTGTTGTTTGCAATGTCATAGATTGCGAAATACCATTGAAAAATCGTTGCGATATTCGTTGAAAATCGCCATTCGAAAGTAACGTGTCAGCAAAGTTAGAGCGATTTTGACCTTCCATGTTGTAAGTGACTCCGATTCGTTCGATGGTCTTTTTCCATTCTTTGTCAGTCGATTTAAATAATTTTTTGAAAGGAAAAACTCGCGTTAAATTCACGTTTAAAACGGGGCTAATTAGCGCAATGTCTTTTGCCACAGAGTTTTGCCTCAATGAAATTTTCATTCCAGTTGTCAGAGGCTTCCCTGGAAACAAACGATTGATATTGATATCGGAATTAAAACTATTGTTGAAATATTCGGGATTTATAGGATCAAGGCTGTTTTTTGAGGTGTTGTCTGAAATGAAGTTAACGTTGGAAGCAAAATTCCAATAAGGGTTCGACTTCGGTTCTTTGCGATGAGACCATACAAGCGAAACTTTATTTTGATTCGAATTTTGCGGGAAACCTGATCTAAATTGCTGAAATCCAAGTGATAGTCGACCTGAGTAACCGTATTTTTTAGCGTAATCCAAATCATTTCTTAAACCCCAACTTCCTCGACTGTATAAATTCGCGTAAACGGATGTTTGAAGTTGATCATTGATGGGTATATAATAACCCAAATTTTGAAACCCAAATCCGTAGTTTGATAAAGGAATAAATTCAGGAAATAAAAGTCCGTGAGTTCGTTCGCGTTTTTTTGTCGGAATTATAGCAAAAGGTAATCCAAATGGTGTGGGAATTCCATTCAGCCATAAATTCATTGGCCCTGTAACAATTCGCTCATCAGGAACTATAACTCCACGAGCCAATTGAAAATGATAATGCGGATCCTCCAAATCGCATGTCGTCAAGCGTCCTTGAAGTAAATGAACTTCTTCATTTGACTGTCTTTTTGCGGTGCCCATTTTGAAGAAAAATTCATCTTGCTTTATGGCAAGTTCTTCCAAATAACCCTTTTTTGTCTTCGTGTTGAAACGCATTCGTTGGCAAGTTATTACCTCGGAACCATCAGAAAAAGTTGGGAATTCAATTTGATTACTGTCCTTATCATAACGATAGCTTGCAGTAATTTCATTTGTATTGAAGTCAACCAAAATATATCCTGCAGACATTTTTGTTTCTTCCATTTCAACAGTTGCCTGGCCATATAGGTGAAGTTTCTTACCTTTAAGATCCGTGTAAATTGAATCTTTAGCGTTGTATCGAATTATGTTTTCGATCGATTTATCATTGACTACAACTGTATCTTGCGCCGTAACGTTTTCAGTATGAAACATTATTAACAATAACACGAAGAAAAGTTGTGCGAATCGCTGCATGAGAGCTAAAGTATCGAAGTAATTTTGTTATTATGCGACATTTTGCTGCAAAACTACCAAATTTCAGTGGGCTTTCAATAAACGAAAGCATTGCTCATTTATTGAATGTGTTACTTTTCCTAGCACTATGTTTCGCTCCGAAAAACATCTTTTCACAAGTAAAATCGGATAAGCAGTTACTGAAAACAATCGTAATTGATGCTGGTCACGGTGGAAAAGATCCCGGATGTCACGGGAGTTTTGCGCACGAAAAACATGTTTGTTTGGCAATAGCTTTGAGGTTAGGAGAAATAATTAAAGCGAAATATCCGAATATCAACGTGGTTTACACAAGAAATTCTGATGTTTTCGTAGAGTTGATTGAACGGGCAAACATTGCTAATCGAGCGAAAGCAGATTTGTTTATTTGCATACATGCCAATGCAGGGAGTAATGTCGCTTATGGCACGGAAACCTATGTGTTGGGTTTGCATAGAACGGAGGCGCAACAGCGCGTTGCTGAGCGAGAAAACTCAATTATCGCTTTGGAAGATGATAAAGGAGCAAAATATAAGGATTTCGATATGTCTCCTGATGCGATAATCGCAAAGCAACTTCAGTTATCTGTGTTTTTAGATCATTCAATTCTTTTTGCGACAAATTTACAGAAGGAATTCAAACGAATTGGGCGCTACGATCGTGGCGTAAAACAAGCAGGATTTTTAGTTCTATACAAAACGACAATGCCAAGTGTCTTAATCGAAACAGGCTTTTTAACCAACCCGACCGAGGAAAATTTTCTTGGTAAAAATGAAGGTCAAGAAAAAATGGCTAATTCCATGTTCAAAGCCTTTGAGAATTATAAAAATCAATTGGAGGGTAGGGCTGTGGTTTCAGATAATTCTACTCCAAATATAAATTCTTCAACTGAAACAACCGAAAAACCGAAAGAAGAAGAAAAACCAGCAATAACAAAAGATAGTACAGGTTTGATTTTTCGAATTCAAATTGAAACTTCAGATAAAAGATTGGCAGCAAATTCGACGCGATTTAAAGGTTTGGAAATTTATGAGTACCAAGAAAATAAATTGTACAAATACTGCACGGGTCTCTTTCATCACGATTTAAAAGCCGCTAAAGAGCATAAAATCGAACTCATCGAAAAAGGATTTAACAACGCTTTTGTTGTCGCATTCTTAAATGGAGAGCGAATTAGTATTGAAAAAGCTATTAAATTAGCAGAAAAATAGAAATTTGAAATATTCAAAAGAAATAAAGGCGGGAATTATTGCCATAATCTCAATCGCGGTGCTCGTTGCCGGAGTCAACTTTTTGAAAGGAAACAGTTTTTTCGGAGGGGATGACAAGTATTATGCGTTTTTTCCGAATTCAGGACAAATAATGGTTTCAAGCAATGTCACGATGAACGGTGTTGTTGTTGGTAAAGTTATGGATGTCACTTATGTTCCTAAGAATTCCGTAGAAAAGCGTGTGAAAATTACGTTTAGTATTCAAAATAGCGATGTGAAGTTACCGAAAGGTACAATCGTTGAAGTTGGATCACTTGATTTACTTACGAAAGGCATTTTAATTCAAGTTCCAACAGATATTTCAAATGGAAATTATAAACCTGGCGAAACTTTGCCTGGCAGACTTTCAGTTGATATGATGTCTCAAGTAAAGTCCTATGCCGATCCAATTTCTCAGCGTTTACAGGCTATGATGAGTTCCATCGACAAAATGGTTGTTTCCCTTTCTGCTTTTTGGGATGAGACAGCAACGTCTGAAATCGAAGGAAGTTTGAAACAAGTAAAAATCACAATTCAAAAACTAGGAAATGTAGCCCAAGAATTGGAAGGGTTTGTGGCGGAGGAAAAGGTTCATTTTGGCCATATTATGAACAACGTTGAAAGCATTACGACCAACTTGAAGAAAAGCAATGACCAAATTACTTCGATAATCGGAAATACTAAAAAGATTTCAGATGATCTTGTTACCGCGGATTTTAAGGCCGTAATTTTGAATGCCGAAACGACGCTCAAAAAATTAAACAACGTTTTGACTGAGGTTGAATCTGGAAAAGGAACAGTTGGTAAATTGTTGCACGATGAAAAACTGTATACGGAACTTGTTGAAACAAACAACGAGTTACAAAATCTAGCTTCCGATTTACAACTTCATCCGGAACGCTACATTCATTTTTCTGTTTTTGGAGCCAAAACGAAAGGTGTTCCTCTCTCGGGCAATGAAGAGAAAAAGCTTAGAAAAATTTTAGACAGTATTCCAGAATAAAATAGGTATGATAGCTCACTTAATTTTCGTAATCCTTCTTTTGGTCAGTTTTGGCCTTTTTGGTTACAACATTTGGAAAGTTCGATACAATATATTACTCGGTCAGGATATTCATCGTTCTGATAATTCAGGTGAGCGTTGGAAAACGATGTTACTTGTAGCTTTTGGACAAAAGAAAATGTTTTCTCGTCCAATTCCTGCACTGCTTCACCTCGCACTATATGCTGCGTTTGTGATTACGCAAATTGAACTTATAGAAATTATCGCAGATGGAATGTCAGGTAGTCATCGTTTCTTCTATCATTCGCTTGGTAGTTTTTACACGTTCATGATTAGCTTCATTGAAATTTTGTCGGTTGCTGCATTCATTGGAACGGTTGCTTTTCTTTGGAGAAGAAACGTTTTGAAACTACCGCGATTGACCATGCAAGAATTAAAAGGGTGGCCAATGAAAGATGCCAATCTGATTCTCATAATGGAAATCATTTTGATTTGTTTCATTTTTACGATGAACGGAGCAGATGAAGCCGCGAGGAATTTGCAGTCGAATGAAAGTTATGGATTTGCTATTAGTCAGTATGTTGGGCCATTATTTTTTGGAGGAATCAATTCACTTGAAACTTTGCACATCTTGGAGCAAATCGGTTGGTGGGGACATGTAATTATGGTTTTCACATTTATGAATTACCTTCCTTATTCCAAACATTTTCATATTTTCTTGGCTTTCCCAAATACGTATTATTCCAACCTTGAGAAGAAAGGAAAGTTTACCAATATGGAATCGGTTACCAATGAAGTAAAACTGATGTTAGACCCTAGTGCTGATCCATACTCAGCTCCAGCCGATCCAAATGCAGCCCCTACGCGTTTCGGGGCGAAAGATGTAACCGATTTAACTTGGAAAAATTTATTGGATGCATACACGTGTACGGAATGTGGTCGATGTACGTCATCTTGTCCTGCCAATCTAACAGGAAAGAAATTATCTCCTCGAAAAATAATGATGGATACCCGTGATCGCTTGACAGAAGTGGGAGAGAATTTCAGAAAAAATGGAAAAGAATACCAAGATGGTAAAAGTTTATTGGGAGATTACATCACAGAGGAAGAACTTTGGGCCTGCACTAGCTGTAATGCTTGCGTTCAGGAATGCCCCGTAAATATTGATCCACTTTCCATTATTGTTGACTTAAGAAGATTTTTAGTTATGGAAGAATCAAAAATTCCAACTGAACTTACCGGAATGTTAACGAACATTGAAAATAATGGAGCGCCATGGCAATTTTCACCAAGCGATCGTTTAAATTGGGCCAATGAAGACTAACGATAGTAAAGACGAGCAATTAATTGAACTAGTTGAAAACGGGAAACATTTATCTCCCGTGTTGCCCGAGCACGTTAAGAATTATCTAATCGATATTGACGGAACTGTTTGTGATGATATTCCCAATGAAGAACCTGAGCGAATGGAAACGGCGGCACTTTATCCAGATGCGCTTGAAACGATTAACGGTTGGTATGATCAGGGTCACATCATAACGTTTTTCACTTCACGCTTGGAAAGTCATCGTGAGGTTACTGAAAAATGGCTCGATAAACATGGGTTCAAATACCACGGTATTCTCATGGGTAAGCCGCGCGGAGGTAATTACCATTGGATTGATAATCATATAGTTCGGGCTACAAGGTACACAGGCAAGTTTACCAACCTGATTGAAAAAAGTGCAAATGTTCAAGTTTTTGAAGACTAAGTTATGAGTTTGAAAGTACCAACAATGGCTGAAATGATGGCTAATGGAGAAACGCCAGATATTCTTTTTTGGGTAGGATGTTCTGGTAGTTTTGATGATCGTGCTAAGAAAATTACCAAAGCGGTCGTTAAAATACTCAATCATTGTAACGTGAAATTTGCGGTTTTAGGAACCGAAGAGAGTTGCACTGGAGATCCAGCAAAACGAGCAGGAAACGAATTTACGTTTCAAATGCAAGCCATGATGAATATTCAAGTATTGAATGGCTATGAAGTAAAAAGAATCGTAACGGCTTGTCCGCACTGCTTTAACACACTGAAAAACGAATATCCTGAATTGGGTGGAAATTATGACGTGATTCATCATACGCAGTTAATTCAAGACTTGATCAATACGGGTAAATTAGCGTTGGAAGGAAAACAAACGTTCAAAGGGAAGAAAATCACCTTCCATGATCCTTGCTATTTAGGTCGTGCTAATGATGTTTATGAAGCGCCTCGTGCACTGATTGAAAAATTGGATGCTGAATTGGTTGAAATGAAACGTTGCAAGACGAATGGACTTTGTTGTGGAGCCGGAGGAGCTCAAATGTTCAAGGAAGCAGAAAAAGGTAACAAAGAAGTCAATATTGAACGAACAGAAGACGCCTTGGCAGTCAACCCATCCATTATTGCGACGGGATGTCCATTCTGTAATACGATGATGACGGATGGAGTCAAGAATTTTGATAAGGAACAAGAAATCAAAGTGTTGGATGTTGCCGAACTCATTGCCAATGCAGCTGAACTTTAATCATATTTTTCCAGATCTTCCTGACCATAGTCGAGTATGGCTCTATCTCGCGGATAGAAAATTAGATTCAACTGAGCTACTTTTTGCAGCGGAAAAACTCCAGGATTTTTTGAGCAAATGGAAAGCGCATGGAAAAAGTTTGAATTGCAACGGAACCATTCTTTTTTCTCAATATCTTATTCTCTCTGTTGATGAAGACATTGAATCTGCTTCAGGCTGTTCTATTGATAGTTCTGTTCGTTTCGTAAAATTGCTAGGTAGTGAATTGAATGTTGATTTCTTTAATCGCATGAATGTAGTATCCATTATCAACGATAATGAAATACAAACTTCCAATTATTTTGAGGCATCCAATGGTGTTAATCCTTTTTTGAATCCACTCATTCAAACGTTGGAAGAGTTAAGAGAAAATTGGATTGTAAATCAGGGATAAGTAAATACCCTCTAACTTTCTTTTACTTTTTTAAATTCAATAGAATCAGTTTTTAATTGGGATAAGTAATTGAATATTTAAAAACGATTTTGTAATTTAGAATGATGATTCGTTTCTTATTTTTCGGATTTTTTATTTTTCATTTTTGGATTTATCAATCAATTTATTTTGCTCAAAAAACGAGTGAAGACATAGTTCGAACTGATAAAATCAAAACCTGGAACGACCTGAACTTGGTTTACAAAAACCAAAATTTGATCAAACAGCAAGAAATTCTCGATAAGCTAAAAAATGAAAAATCAAAAGTTGTTTTAAAATCGGAACTCAAACTAATTGAACTCAATCTCCATGAAGAATTGATTTCTCAAAAGAACTTAGTTGATTTCGAAAAACAATTTAAAAATAGCTACGAAGAATTAACATTTGATGATGTCCTATCAAATGCGCGATTCCAGTCGCTTCGAGTTCAATACGCTTATTTTTTTCAAAGAGGTGATTATTTGAAAATAGCTAGAGATTTTCTCTCGAATGCAAAAAAGTCACGGAAAAATCAAATCATTTCACAAGCTTATATCGAGATGAGTTGGGCTTTCGCTTATGAAAATTCAACTGATTCTTCCTTCATTTGTGGGGAATTAGCCACGGAGTTCGCTCAACGTTCGGATAGTAAAACAAAATTTGCTCTTTCACTTCGAAATCAAGCTAAATTGAGGCAATACTTTGGACTGAACAACGATTGCGTTGTTAAATATATAGAGTTTTTGCAAGTCGCAAATGAACTTCAAAATGACCTGTTAGTTTCTTTAGCCAATATGGATCTTGGTTTTGTACTTCTTGATTCAGAAAATTTTGGTGGTGCTACAAATTATTTTCAACGTGCAAAGCAAATCGGAGAAAACAGGTTGGATTATTATCATACTTCGCTGTTAAATTATGGTCAAATTCTATGCGATTTAAATGAAGGGAATCTGAAATCCGCGAAACAAATTTTTCAAAAGATTAAATCGAGCTCGAAATATTCCAAAAGTGAAGAATTGCAGGGACTTCTTTCGTTCGCCCAAGCGGAAATAGTAGCATCTGAAATGAAATGGAGCGAAGCAATTGAATTTTATAAAAAATCAATTATTCACTTTGAGAAATTAAAGGATTCTCAAAAATTAGGTTTCTGCCACCAACAAATAGCTAAGTCTCTAATCAACTTGAAAAAATTTCGTGAAGCAGAACTAGCAGTTCTTCAGTCCGTTAAAAATAACCTGAGACTAATTGAGTTCAAATCGAATGAGAATTATAAACTTCTTGCAGTAATTTATGAGTCGACGAACAGACAAGCAGAGGCATTTAAAAATCAAAAAGTTTATTTGGAAAACTTGCAGAAATCTTCCATCTCAAAAGATGTAGTTGCAATAAACGAATTGGCTGAAAGCAATTTGAGAGAGGAACGAGAGAAACTCATTCAATCTCAAAATGAATCAATTGAAAGAGAAAGAAGCGAAAAAGAGAAATTGGAGGCTCAGCGAACTCGAAATTTATTGGTTTCGATTATCGGCGCATTGGTTTTGATTTTAGGTCTTATAATTTTGTTCCTTCGCACAAAGCAAATCCGTTCACAACAAGAACAAAAAGATGCTGAAATGTCGCAAGCACTATTGAGAACCCAAATGAATCCGCATTTCGTTTTCAACGCGATGTCTGTAATCCAAAGTTATATTTTTACCCATAGTCCGGAAAAGTCATCTAAATTTTTGGTAAATTTCTCAAAACTAATGCGTTTGATTTTGGAAAACTCTCCAAAGGAGTTTATTCCACTGGAATTGGAAGAGGAGATCCTCGAGAAATACTTAAATACTCAAAAATTAAGATTTGAGGATCGCTTTGAATTTGAATTAGATATTGATTCCGATTTGATTTTTCAAAAGGCTATGGTTCCGCCGATGATTACCCAGCCATTTGTGGAGAACGCTATTGAACACGGTCAACTGCATACGGTAGAAAATGGAAAGATTTGCATCTCAGCAAAACAAAAGGATAATATGCTTGAAATTAGTGTGTGTGATAATGGTATTGGTAGAAAAAGTTCTGCGAAAACAAAAAAAATCAAAACGCATAAGAGTATGGCTATCAATATGACAAGCGAACGAATTGAAATATTAAATAGAAAGTACCGATCAAGTGGTAATTTGAATATCGAGGATTTTGACCCTGAAACAGGTCGAGGGACGAAAGTTACCATTCTTTTACCATTAAAATTTGAACAGTAAAATCAAAAACAATGAAAAAAATTCTGATTATCGATGATGAAAAACCAACAAGAGAATTTATTCGACGAATGTTGGAGTCTTTTAAGCTAAATGCGGCGATTTTCATTGATGGCGAAAATGTAGAATCAGGAATTAAAGCCATTGAGGAAGTTCAGCCCGATTTGGTTTTACTTGATATTCAAATGCCTGATGGGAATGGCTTTGACGTGCTAAGACGAACGCAATACAAAAAATTTGAGGTTATTTTCATAACCGCTTTTCAGGAGTTTGCCATACAAGCAATTAAATTTAGTGCTATGGATTATATTTTGAAGCCAATTGATATGGATGAACTACAGAGTTCAGTAACTCGGGCGCTCGATGCGATTCATCAAAAAGCGGATGAAAGTCAGTTTTCAGTTCTTCAAAATAACATTCAGCCAAATCAAAAAAGAAAATTGGTTCTAAAAACGTTGGAAAGTATTCATGTCGTAGATATTGAAACCATCATTCGTTGTGAGGCAGATAAAAACTATACATCCTTTTTCCTGGCTGATGGAAAGCGAATTTTGGTGTCTAAAACGTTGAAGGATTATGATACAATGCTTTCAGGTCATAACTTCTTTCGAGCTCAACAATCGCACTTGATTAATATCAATTTTATTGAACGCTACGACAAACAGGATGGAGGTTATGTGATAATGAAAGACGGTGCCTCCGTTCCATTGTCACCTGCCAAAAAAGATCAATTTTTTCAGTTATTGGAAAATCTATAATTTTTCAAGTGCTTGTTCCAAATCAGTAATTAAATCCTCAGCATCTTCGATTCCAACGCTTAAGCGAATAAGAGAATCAACTACACCACTTTGCTCACGCACTTCTTTCGGAATAGATGCATGTGTCATTGTTGCTGGGTGCCCAATTAATGATTCAACACCTCCCAATGATTCAGCCAAAGCAAACAGTTCAACTTTTTTAACGATTTCTAGGGCATCTTCCAATTTATTTCCTCTCAACGTAAAAGAAATCATTCCGCCAAAATCCTTCATTTGTGATTTCGCTACCTCATGATTCGGATGTGTTTCAAAGCCCGGCCAGTAAACTTTATCAATTTTAGAATGCCCTTTTAAAAAATTTGCGACCAATGCACCATTTTCACAATGTCTTTGCATACGTAGGTGAAGCGTTTTAATTCCACGAAGAACTAAAAATGAATCCATCGGCCCACATACAGCACCGGATGAATTTTGTATGCGATACATTTCCTTGGCGATGTCATCATTTGAGGTTACTAACGCACCCATTACAACATCAGAATGTCCTCCTAAATATTTCGTGGCAGAGTGCATCACGATATCCGCACCTAGATCAAGTGGAGTTTGAAGATAGGGAGTAGCGAATGTATTATCTACAGCAAGCATTGCCCCAACTTTTTTAGCCAAATTCGACATCGCTTTGATATCCACAATGTTCATCATAGGATTCGTTGGTGTTTCGACCCAAATCAGCTTGGTATTCTTATTCAACAGAACTTCAACTTCACCAGGTTTTTGCATATTTACAAAGTGGAACTTTATTCCGTATTTTTCGAAAATCGTCTTGAAAATTCGGTAAGAACCACCATATAAATCATTCGTTGAAATAACTTCATCACCAGGATTCAACATTTTAATAACGCAATCAATTGCTGCCAAACCCGAACCGAAACAAGCCCCATATTTACCATTTTCAATAGCCGCTAAGTTCTTCTCTAAAGCATGTCGCGTTGGATTTAATGTTCGGGAATATTCATATCCTTTGTGGTTTCCAACACCTTCTTGAACGTAAGTTGAAGTTTGGTATATGGGTGTCATAATCGCGCCTGTGGCTGGATCTGGTTGCACGCCTGCATGAATGGCTTTCGTTCCGAATTTCATAAAATAAATTTTAGCAAAATTAATAGAATAGTTCTTGTAAAGATTGTTCTTTTTGGTATTACCCTAAAAATGAACCAAAAAAGTCCTGCCATGAAAAGATTCCTTCAATTTATATGCTAAAGTTTTAAATCGAGCCTAATTTAAAATTGGATACTAGAGCTATGTTTCTTAATTTTACAAGTTATCTTATGAAACTTACAAATAAATTTTCTTTGTTGATAGGTGTTCTGCTTGTAATAAACACTTCACTTTCCCTTTCGCAGGACTTTAAATCTAAATATTCAATTATCTTGGTTATCGATGGTCCGCGTTATTCAGAAACATTTGGCGATACATCCTGCAAATACATTCCAAAAATGGGAAAAGAATTGATAAAAGAAGGCGTTTTCTTTGAGAATTTCAAAAATAATGGTCCTACTTATACGGTTCCAGGTCATACTGCCATTGCGACTGGAGATTATCAGCGAATCTCCAACTCAGGAACAAGTCTTCCAAAAAATCCTTCTATTTTTCAATACTATTTAAAAGCGACAAATTCACCAAAAACAGATGCTTACATTATTGCAAGTAAAGGAAAATTAGATGTTTTGGCGAATACCAAAAATAAAAAATGGAGAAATCAATATGTCGCATCAACCTATTGTGGGATAAATGGTTCAGGAGCAGGTTATGGAAGTGATGTAACAACCTATTCCAAAGTACTTGAGGTCCTCTCAGGAAATAACCCTCCGCATTTGATGCTAATAAATCTTTTGGCTGTTGATGTTTATGGACATGCTAATATGTGGAATAAATATCTTGAATCAATTAAAGTTTGCGATAACTATACTGATTCACTTTGGAAAATAATTCAATCCAACCCAATTCTAAAAGACAAAACGACATTGTTCATTACAAATGACCACGGCAGACATTTGGACGGTAAAAAAACAGGATTTATTAGTCATGGTGATAATTGCTCAGGTTGTAGGCACATTTCATTATTAGTGCTTGGCCCTGACATCGCAAAAGGCAAAAGAGTGAAAGAGGAAGCAGAGCTTATCGATATCAGTAAAACCATTTCTAAAATGATGAATTTTGAAATGCCTACTTCGAACGGAAGATTTCTAAACGAATTGTTTCTGAACAGAAATTAAATTGTTCAACTAATCCAACTTATTTTAAAATCCTATCGTCATAAAGGTATAATTATATCCTCTTATCAAACGGCCCGTTTCGAATTATTTTGAGGCGGGTTTTTTATTTCTCTAGTGTTACTTTTTCAAAGAATCGGAATTATAGTAAAAAACACTTATGATATAAATCTACATTGTAATTCATTTATTAATCACCTAAATAAATTGCCATGTATAAGTCATTTTTTTTCGCTGCGTCACTTTTTATTACTTTATTTTCTCTTAGTCAAAACACGCCTTCAAAAAAACTCGAAGCACTTTGCATTGTAGGAAGCCGCGTTAGCCAAAGCTATGAAGACCGCACAGAGGAAATAGCAGAATTGCTTGAATCTCAAAATGTTAAGGTTCATCGTTTTTATGATGGGAATAATAACTGGGAAAAAATCAAAAAAGCAGCTGAAAATTGTACGTTCTTCATTTATTCAGGGCATGGCACTGTGCTTGGTTTGGATGGCGGATTCGGTGGATTAGTGGTTGAGGACTTTATTTCTGCTCAACAAATTGTTGACGAGTTAAAATTCAAAAAGGACGCTATTGTAATTTATCAATCAGCTTGTGGAGGAGCAGGATCCTCGGCTGATGACGAAGGAGATCTCGATGTAGAAACAGCAGAAGAACGAGTAGTAGAAACAGCAACACCATTTCTATTAGCGGGCGCAAAAGCATATCATGCGAATAATTATTTCGGCGGTGCATTGGATTTCTTAAAAAACTTGTTGGGTGGAAAAACTGTGAGTGAATCCTATATCACTACCGCAGAAACCTGGAATACTATCGAAAAAAACGAACGTCTGAAATCGAATAGACTACCCTCAATTTATTATGTTGGTATTTCTTCCGACAATAGCCAAGAATATAATGCAGCATATGTTGGTATACCAACGTTTAAGTTGACAGAACCATACTTAATATCCAAAAAGTAGTCATTTGTTTCAATCATAAAAAAACAGCCACCGGCAAAGATGGCTGTTTAACTTTATAGTTAGATTTTATTTGCCTTTACCTTTTAAAAAAAGCGGTTTAAAAGTAAACCAAGACAATGCTGAAAAAAATGGAATCGGTGCGAGGATAAAGAAGAAATAATCCTTGAATAGTTCAGCATTCTCATTTTTGAAAGTTAATTCCGTATCAACTTTGAACATCAACATGAGAGAAAAAGCTATTACCGCAGCACTCAACAGAAATCCATTTGTGAAATCAATTAAACTTTCTTTTTTAAGGAGTTTCGACAATCCGAAATAAATTAAACAGTTAAGCATTCCAATCAAAGCGTTAATCCCAAGTAAATAGGAAATTGAAGCTTGTTCAGAAAAATCTGCTTCCAAAGCAGAATATTTAAAAATGGAAATGTAAGCAACACTAACGATTGTACCGAAAAGACTTGCACTAATACCAGTAATTAAACTATTTCTAAACATAATTTATT